>JAESQU010000045.1 GCA_016764995.1 SAR324 cluster bacterium
CCTGATCGGAGAATGGATTCCCGCTTTCGCGGGAATGACAAACAAGTGTGTCATTTAGACTTTTTGCGGTACCATCATGTTTAATTTGTTGATAAAGCCGTCCGCATAGAATCCGCAACCAATTGCTGAAATTGCCGTACACCGGATTCCCAATGAGGTGATAAAAATCCACCTTGCTCGCTTACTTCTGAGTGACGTCCCTGCTGAAGGCGTTCGCAAATCTCATGATCTTCTTTGTGGACACTTTTCCAAAGATTCCTGATTTTCGCAACCGCAACGGAACTTTGGTCTGCGTCCTTGTGCTGGTAGATCACTCTTCGTTGAAGGGTGATACCCGCTGATACAGGTTGATTGAGATGAACACCAAGTTGATCCGGATAATAAACTCCCAGTACAAAGTTCGGAAAAAGCGTTAAATATCTTGAACTGACAGAAAGCGTTCCTTCCTCTGCCTTGTCTTGTTGCTCAGCGCTTAAGTCTACCGCACTTCCCAGACAATGGCCATCACTGATGAGATAGTGATCAACCAGCGGTTGGTTTGTAGTGGTTTTATGAACAAACTGTACATGATACGGCTCAATGAAATTTTCCATCAGGAGTTTCCAATTAGTTTTTATTTCATCAAATTCAATGTTGGCAACCATGATAAAATCATTTAGATCAAAACCGGCTAATTGTTTTTTCAAGGGCGAAAGAAACGTTTCGAATGATGACGCGTCAGCATTAAGATTGACAAATAACCAATCATGAAAAAGTTTGCAGCTTACTTCTATTAGACCGTGGTCTTCGAAATTAAAGTCTTGAGGGAGTTCAGTTTTTCGACCACCGAAAAATGGTGCAGCCCGTAATTCGCCATCAAGGTTATAGGACCATTTGTGATACGGACAGGTAATCAGGTTCTTACAGTTGTGAGCTTTGTCCACCAGTTTCAGGTTTCGATGACGGCAGACATTGTGAAATGCGCGAATTATATTTTTTGAACTGCGTACCAGCAACAAAGGCTGTCCTCCAACCTCCACAGGTTTCACGTCACCGATGTCCGGAAGATCATGGGCAAAACCGACGAAAGTCCATGATTTTGCAAATAAAAGCTTTGCTTCATGCTCATAAAAATCAATGTCGGTATAAGCCGCAGACGGCAGGCCGTGTTTGATGTTACGGATTTTATCAAATGCCGAAAATAGATTTTTGTCAAGTAATTGAGTCATGAGGAGCAATCATATTGGAAAGTTGACTCTGTCGTAAAATATTTTTTCTCATTCTCTTGCATTGACTTTTGGGACAGATTCTGTGAATTTCGTAGAACAGTATCATAATTTTTTGATTTTCGAAAATAAAAAAAGTTGAAACACACGAAACAAGAGATGCTCAAAATACAAATTTTTCTATTAAAGGAGTCGTTTTGATTAAAATTGAAACGCCAAGTCCTGTGAAATTTAAAGCAACATTTCGCAAACAATCAAAAAAAGAAGGAAAATATTATGACACGTAACTATCACGAAAATTTTGCGGAGGCACTGCCGGATTTGGCAAGAGTCACTGAAGAAAAGAAAAAACTTGAAGCGGCCGGAGTAAAATACATTTTGTCTTGCTGGATTGATCTCTTGGGCGTGCCAAAAACCAAACCGGTTCCGATCAGTGATTTTGAGCTGCTGTGCATGGGTAAGGGGCCTCAATTTGCGGTGCATTCAATTTCGTTTGTGCCGGAACTCGGTCCGGCGGATGCAGATCAAATTCCGGTACCTGATTTAGATAGTTTGGTCATTTGTCCGTGGGACAAAACCTGCGCCTGGATGTTTGCCGATTTGTGGTGGGAAGGACATCCTTACAACCTTTGTCCGCGTAGTGCGCTGAAACGAATCGTGAAAGAAACTGCAGATCAGGGTTATGTGGTTTTTGCCGGAATTGAACCGGAATTTATTGTGATGAAATGGGAGGACGGGCAGCCGGTAAAAGCTTTTGATAATGATCCCAAACAAGGTCAGGGACTTCGCCCCCGCCGTCAGGCTTTCGGATATGATGTAGAATACTCAATTGATTCGATGGGATTTTTGGGAGAGTTGATCGACATTATTGAAGGACTTGGCTGGAATCTACACGATGTTGTGGCAGAAGGGGGTTACTCACAGTTTGAACTTGATTTTCATTATACTGACATCCTGAGCATGGCTGATCGTTTGGTCTTTCTGCGGGTACTGCTCAAGGAAGTAGCCAAGCGTCACGGCATGTTTGTCACTTTTATGCCAAAACCAACTATCGGCGACTGGCGTTCCGGAGCTCATATCAATACCTCTATGCAGCCGCTCGAAAATCCCGGAGTTAATATTTTTGAATCTGAATCAGGAGGTTGGTCGGAATCAGTTTTTTGCGCGGTTGGCGGATTGTTGCGCCACGGTGGTGCTCTGACGGCGATTGCCTGTTCAACGGTGAATTCCTATAACGGCCTTGTTCCGCGAGTCGGAGGTTTTGAAGGCGGAACCGTAACTTGGGCGCCAACTCACATGACATACGGATACAACAATCGCTCGGCCATGTTGCGCTTGCCGCAGAGTCGTTTCTGTATTGAAAACCGCGCGGCGGACATGTGCATGAATGCCTACCTTTCGCTGGGTATGACTGCCGCAGCAATGACCGAAGGCATTGTTAATAGTTATTCTCCGGGAGAACCGTTGAACCAGGATTTATATTCAATGAGCGAGGACGAGATTGCAAAATCCGGAGCTCAAAGGCTTCCGCGAAATTTGCTGGAAGCAATTGAAATTTTGCGGGCCGATGAACTTGCCCGAAATGTGTTGGGAGACGCGATGCTGGATTCGTTTTTACACTATAAAACGGACGAATGGGAACGCTATCACCAGGCCGTCACCGATTGGGAAGTTGAAGAGTATTTGAGATTGTACTGATTTAGTTGGAGTTTTATGAGATGAAAACGCCGTTACAACATTTCCAACTCGGAGACATTGAATTACTTTCCGGAAAAGTTCTTCCGGATGCGGTACTGGCTTTCACCACTTATGGCGAATTGAGTTCGGACAAAGATAATGTTGTTCTATTGCCGACCTTCTACACGGGTTCCCACATCCGCAACGAAGGGTTTTTCGGCGCAGGACGAGCCATCGATCCCGCGCGGCATTTCGTTATTTCTGTCAATATGTTCGGCAACGGGTTTTCGTCTTCACCGAGTAACGCTGCCGTTCCGGTGAATGGCCCTAACTTCCCGGACATTTCCCTCTACGACAACATCTTTTGTCAGCATCGTTTATTGACCGAAAAATTTGGTATTGAGCGCATCCGACTTGTTAGCGGTTGGTCAATGGCGGGTTGTCAGGCTTTTCACTGGGCTGCACAGTATCCGGAAATGGTGGAGGCGATTTTACCTTTTTGCGCTTCTGCCAGAACGTCGCCCCACAATTTTGTCTTTCTGGAAGGCGTCAAAGCCGCTCTGACTGCTGATCAAAATTTTCAGGGCGGACATTATGATTCTCCTCCGGAAACAGGTTTAAAAGCGTTTGGGCGCGTTTACGCGGGTTGGGCATTTTCTCAAAGCTTTTACCGTGAAAGATTGTACAGAACTTTAGGATTTGAAACCGTGGAAGATTTGTTACAGGATTGGGAAGAAGATCATTTGAATTGGGACGCGAATAATCTTTTGGTAAAATTAAGAACCTGGCAAACCGCCGACATCAGCGCAAATCCGCTTTACGCAGGTGATTTTCAGCTTGCTCTCAGCGCGATTCGGGCTAAGACTATTGTGATTGCCTGCAGTTCGGATTTGTACTTTCCTCCGGAAGATAACGAGATTGAGATACGAAACATGCAAAACGCCGAATTGCGAATTTACGATTCGCCCTGGGGACACTGTGTCGCTTCTCCGGGCAACGATCAGGAATTCACCCGTTTTCTTGATTCTGCTATTTCAGAGCTGTTGGAAAAGGATAATTGCTGACAACTATCAAAACTTTTTCTCAAATTTTATTAACCCCAAAAGGAGCTTAAAATTATGACAAAACCAACTGTTTTTAAACGAGCCGATATTCAGCATCGCAAAGATGGACTGGAAGACGGCGGAACCTATATCAAGCCGTTTGTAACCATACGCAACAGCGAAAGCATGGCAGGCGGAGTGAACTTTCTGAAAAAAGTTTCCATCCCCTGGGATTTGACCTGCGATGAAATCATCTATTGCCACGAGGGTAATTTTCGTTTGATGTGTGATGGAGAGGCCTACAATCTTGCTCCCGGTGACATGATGTTCGTTCCAAAAGGCAATCATATTGCCTACGAAACGGACGATGAGTGCAGCATCTTCTATGCGGCATATCCGGTTAACTGGAAGCAACTGGCTGGATTGACAGAAGTGCCCGGAATTGATCCAGACGAAATGTAAAATTATCAGGTTTTTCTAAAGTCGCGTATGCTGATAACCCCAAGAAGCATTTCAGCCCTCAGGCGCAAATTAAGCAAAAATTTCAGGTAGAAATTAAATCTGGGCGTTCGTTTAAAAATTTATCCAGTCCGGAAAGA
The DNA here is from genome assembly GCA_016764995.1 of SAR324 cluster bacterium. Taxonomy (GTDB): domain Bacteria; phylum SAR324; class SAR324; order SAR324; family NAC60-12; genus Arctic96AD-7. The sequence goes on from JAESQU010000045.1 coordinate 4,525, forward strand.
TCCTCGCTCGCTACTTTTAATCTCAGGACACCTTCTTCAAGAACTGCTTGATCCGCAGCTATTGAAAGGCGTAGAAAGTGTTTCCCATCCGCGCCGATTTGTCCGAAAGATTTACGGTCCAGCACCGCGACCTGATGTTCATAGAGCGCAAACATCTGGAAAATGTTGGCCGGAGAACTTTGCTGTTCTTTGGGGAGAAACTCGTGTTTTTCGAGCAGATCAAGATTTTCACAAACTCCGGAAATATTTGGAAATAAGTAAAACGCTCCTCCGGGTTTCTGGCAGGTGATTCCCGGAATTTCGTTGATTTGACGCCAAATCAAATTTCGGCGTGTTTCAAAAGTTTCCACCATTTTTTTGACAGCAATTTTGGAAAGCGGATTTTCCAGTGCTTCTCTGGCAGCTTCCTGATTGTAAGGCGGAACGCAGGAAAAATAATTGATGTTCAGCGTTTTAAAAACGTCTGCCTCTTCCTCAGTCGGAAAAACAGCGTATCCGACTCTACCCCCGGTCCAGGCATAAGTTTTTGAAAAGCCGCCAGCAATAATTGTGCGTTCCGCCATTTCCGGAAAAGATGAAATTGAGTGGTGCTGTTGTCCGTCAAAAATAATGTTTTCATAAATTTCATCTGAGTAAATACGTACGTTCTGATGACAGCGTTCCAAAATAACTTTGGCGGTTGCTTCAAGCATTGCTTTTCCGGCAACGCCTCCAGTTGGATTGGATGGGAAATTGAGGTAAATGAGCTTCGTTTTTGGCGTAATTAAGTTCCCCAGTTGTTCCGGAGAGAATGTAAAATTTGCGGATTCTTCAAGATGCAGTGGAACCGGAATCGCGCGAACATAACGAATAAACGATTCATAAATCGGAAATCCCGGACTCGGATAAATCACCTCGTCTCCAGGTTCACAGTAAACCTGCTGAGCGAAACCAATAGACGGTTTACCTCCCGGAAAGACAACCACTAGTTCCGGATTAGTTTTTAAACCACGGGTTTCATTGATCTGATTGCAGATCGCCACACGCAGGGAAAGCAAGCCTTTGGGATCACAATAATTAGTATTGTCCAGATCCAACTGCCGTTTGATTTCTGCCTTGATATGTTGCGGCACAGAAAAATCAGGCTCACCCAAATTCAATTTTATAACCGCCCCTTTTTGTTGCTCTACGCGAACAATGTGCGGTCCGACTTTGAATGCGTTTTCGGTATCAATTCTGGAATTTCGTGTTGCGAATAAATTCATATTATGCTTTGTATTGGAGTTGTTCCGCGTTGATTCGTTATAAATATCAGCAAGTATTATTTTTCATTTCGTCCAAAACAAAAAACAGCGGCGGTCACAAAGAGGAAGTGCAGACAAAAACCAATGAAAACCTGATCGACCAGCAGCAACGGTTCAATGCGTTGAAAATTTGCAAAGGCTGGAGAAAAATCTGCAACTACAAAAGAAAGGGAACCGAATACTACAATCAGCTCCACCTTTTCACGAAAAAATACAAGGAATAAAGGTAGCAGTATCAGGGCGTTGAGAAAGCCTTGTCCAAACAGCAAGAGAACTTTTGCTTGGGCTGAAATTGGCGGCAAACTTAATAATTCCTGCAGGCGTCCCAACCAGAATGGTGAAGCAAAACTTTCATCAAAAGTGCTTTGAAAAATCAGAAATAAAATAGCATAAAGAAAACCGCAACCGAACAGTTTTAGTAATCCTGAAAGGTTTATTTCTTTTTGTAATCTCCTCCAAAGCAAACCTGGACTGATGGTTTGTTGCGGAGCAGGAAGCAGAATTGTTGCTAAAATACTGACAGCAATTGCAGCAATAATTTCCGGAAACAAAAGCAGCCAAAAAGTATCATCAAATGGATTGCCCCAAATCAGGCGTCTCAAGATTTGTCCAACCGGTCCCAGTATCAGCAAAAACATTGAGAAAAAGAGAATTGAGGTCGTCCGTTTCCAATAGATCTGGTTAGTAACAGGACGCAGCGCGAAACCGAGAAGAATTCCGGCCAGAAACTGATAAGTGAAATCCTGCGCAATTGCCAACTCTGTATCAAGCGCACGCAGCGAAAGCATTTTGGCGATCGCGTAACCTGCACCAAGTGCAGTAGGCGCAATATATTTTCCAAGTCCGGAAGACAACATCAGTAAATCTTCAGTTTTTGAGTTGAGTTTTTTGCTAAACTGGCTCTGTAATGGATGAGCATTCTTTCTTTATTTTATAAATTTCCGTAAAAAGTCAGATGTTTTCCGCACCGTTTGAACTTCCGTCACGCACTCTGCATTCCGGACAGAAAGAATTAAAACTGGATACTCCACGCTTGATGGGAATTTTGAACTCAACTCCGGATTCATTTTCTGACGGCTCCAGTTTTTATAAGTTTGACGCTGCTCTGGCACAGGCCAGAAAAATGATTACTGACGGTGCAGACTGGCTCGACATTGGCGGTGAATCTTCCGGCCCCGAAAGCACGGATGTCTCGCTGGACGAAGAACTGCAACGGGTGGTTCCTCTCATTCAAACAATTCACGCGGAAAGCGATATTTGGATTTCAGTTGACACCTGGAAAGCAGAAGTTGCACGTCAATCACTGGAAGCCGGAGCCGATGCCGTCAACGATGTTACCGCACTGCGTGGTGACGCGGAAATGGCAAAAGTGATTGCGGAATATCAAGTTCCGGTGATTTTGATGTTTTCCAAAGACAGTTCAGCGCGTACAACCAGAGTCCAATCAGATTACGAGGATGTACTGGACACCCTCAAGAGTTTTTTCCGTGAACGTCTCGAGTTTGCTGAGTCAAATGGAATTCATAAATCACAAATTGTGCTTGATCCGGGCATGGGATTATTTATCAGTGGAAAGGCGAAATACAGCTTTGAAGTCATCCGGAGCATTTCAGAACTGCATGAATTCGATTTGCCTTTGTTGCTTGGACCTTCTAGGAAATCTTTTTTGGCCGAAGTTTCTCCGGGACGTAGCTTAAATTTTTCGGAACGTGACATTCCGTGTGTAGCCGTTTCCAGCATTGCCCTCTGGCAAGGTGTTTCAATCATCCGCTTTCATGAAGTAGAACAGGGACGCTTGTTGATCGACACAATTAAGGCATTAAAAAGCGGTGCGGCAATTTAATTTAGTGGATTAAATGAGATGAAGAATTGCAAGTGTATTGGTTTACACTATGATTTCATTCTTGACAACTAAGAGTAAACTTATAGAATTATGTGGAATCGATTGACAACTAGTACATCGTCAATCTTAATTAGATACTATTAAATCAGAGGATATAACCGTTTCAACTTAACACGAGCATCTTCATTTTTGAAGCGCCAAATAATTTTACTTTTCTTTGAGTTTCGTTCATTTGTCCAAGCATTAACTTCACTTATTAACGCTGTTTTATCTGGAATTCTTCTATC
>JAESQU010000046.1 GCA_016764995.1 SAR324 cluster bacterium
ATGGCGTTCGATTTCCTTGAAAATGCTCCTGAACAATTAAGTTTTCTGACCCTGGAGGAAGTTTCGAAGCATCACGGTTAAGCGCTTCATAATCGGACTCCCCAAACAAATTTTTGAGCCAGTTAATTACAGAACCGGTTGAAGTCTGACCGCCTTCTACAGTGTGCAGTCCGGGTAAAAGCGCATCCGCATAGGTGCCCCAAATTCCAGTTCCATGAAAAGGTTTTTCGCTTAATCCAAGTTGTAGATGAGATGAGCCGGTAATGAAAGCGAGACTGCCGGGTTTAACTACTCCGAGGCCGATCATGCCTATTTGTGCGTCAGCCCCTCCTTGGACAACAGGCAAATCAGGATGCAAACCAAGATGTTCTGCTGCACCTGGAGTCAAGCCCCCAACCACCTCGCCAAGCCTAAGTACTTTCTGCAGCCACTTTTTTGCGAGTTCTTCCAATTCCAGTTTTTCCAGCAATGTTTCAGGAATTCCGTCTCTGGAATAATCGCAATGCCAGCGGGTGGATACATTGTTGATACTTGCGGTTCGACGACCAGTGAGGTGAAAATTAATATAATCCTGATACTCGCAAATTGTTACTGCCTGTTTAAAAAGTTCCGGCTCTAGCTGCTTGATCCAAAGTGCTTTTGGAATCATCCATTCTGCGGAAACAGGTCCGTTGCCATTGCTGTTGATTCGCAAGGCTTCATCCCCGGTCTCAACCATTTGTTCTGCTTGTTCGGCACTGCGAACATCCATCCAAATAAGTGCTGGACGGAGAGGATTGCCATTCTTGTCTAGTGCCACAACGCTGCAACATGTTGTATCTACTGCCATAGCCGCAATTTGTTCGGTGCTTATTCCTGAATCCTGAATCACTTTCCGAACTGACTTACCGAGAGCATTCCACCAGTCTCGAGGATCTTGTTCTGCCCAACTTGGAGCAGGAAACTGGGTTGGGTAGATCGTTGAAGCATAGGCGAGTGGAGTTCCGGACGTATCAAATAATCCGGCACGGAGCCCTTCTGTCCCCCCATCAACCCCAAGCAGATATTTTTTATTCATTGCTGTCTATCACCATTTATTATGGTCATGACCCACTGCCCGGTCAAAATGCGTGTAACCTCCATCTACAAAGATGAGTTGACCGGTTGTATGAGAAGAACGGTCGGAGGCAAGAAAGACAATGGTTTGTGCGATTTCTTCAGGTGTTGTGAATCTTTGTGCAAACGGGACAAGCTTAGAGATAGCTTTTTTGGCAGCTTCCGGTTCAACTTGGGAAAGGAAAAATTGCTCGTATTGATCTGTCAGGCATTCAGCAGGTATAACACAATTAACACGGATTTTATCCAGGGCCAGGGCCACTGCCCATTCACGAGTAAGCGCACTGATTGCACCCTTTGCAGCGGCATAAGCCGAAGTGTGCCCCTGACCTGTTTCGGAGACCTTGGAACCAAGGTTGACAAGACATCCCGGCCCTTTACGGAGTAAAGGTAATGCATAATGCGTCATTGCATAAACATGCAGGAGATTATTTTGCACAGAAAGCATAAAATCTTCAGGAGGAGTTTCAAGACCCAAGCCGTCATTAAATCCGGCATTATTTACCAATACATCCAACCCCCCGAACAACGAAACAGTTTGCTCAATCGCTTTTTTGCAAGCTGCGGAATCTGTAAGGTCCGCTTCAATATAACTGACTTTGGAACCTAATGATTTCGCAAAAGCAGATCCAGTTTCTGCATCCCAGTCCACCAATACCACATTGGAATCTTCTGCCAAAAATGCCTCGACAGTTGCGGCGCCGATGCCTTTTGCTCCGCCGGTGACCAGTACAATTTTATCCCTCAGTCCTAAATCCATAGTATTACTTTTCTTTTAATCCGGGTGAATATTTTTCTCTACATTACTTTGCCATTCGGTCCGATCACTCCTTTTGTGATCATAAAACAACCATATGGGCGACGTTCTGCGGTGGCAATTACAGCATAAGTTTTACGGGACAATTCATAAAAACTGTGTCGTTCCACGGAATCCATCTTCCATTCTCGATCAGAATTTTCCAAAGCAATTCGATGCAAATCAGTATGTACCTCAAGAGTGGTTTCAGGTTCTCCTACCACCTGCATATACTGAATTGGGGCTTCAATGAAACTGTCCAGTGGAAAAACCGAAAAGATTGCCTTGGCAACTTCCGGAATTCCGGCGCCATCGAACCTAATTACTTCGCCATGAACAGTTGTCGATGCGACAGAATCTGCAGGAAAATTACTGTCAACAATTGTCAGCACGTCTCCATGTCCCATAGCACGGAGAATATAAAGCAAGTTTGGGCTTAATAATGGATCAAGATTCTTTAGCATAATGTTTCCAAGTTTTCTGGTTAATGGTTTTAACCTCAGGTTTTCGCTGAGGTACACGTAAAATATTTATCCGTCCTTATTTGTGAAAATCTGCAGCCAACTTCTATAGTTGGTAGCGTCGTTTGGCATTTAAGCTAAACAGCTTCTCTTGAACAACAATAGGGCGATTAGAAACAATTTCCTTTAGTGTTGCGATCCATTTAGACAAACTTGCGCCAAGGGTGCATACCGGCCAATCTCCACCAAACACAACTCGATCTTCTCCAAAAGCATCAATGCAGGCATCAACTGTTGGAGCCAGTGTACAGGCATTCCAACCAGTTTCTACATGAGCGATTATTACGGAAATTTTGCAGTAAACATTATCAAGTTCTCCTAATTCGAAAATTCCTTTTTGCCAACTTTCCTTGGAGTGTACAAAAGTCGTGTCAGAACTGGACGAATCGATTTTCCGATGTCCGTTGACAACGTATGGATCAGCGTTTCCGCAATGGTCCAGAACAAAAGTTGTCTCCGGAACTTGGCGGCAGAGCTCAACCGCATCATGAAGTTCAGCAGGACGTATGCAGATGTCAAAGAGTAAACCCCTCTTGCCCAAAGCACGAATGCCCTGCACAAATTTCGGAGTTAGGCAATATTTAGGCGCTTGTTCCGGATTGTGAAGAACCTGCCGCACACCTTTGATAAAAGGGTTGCTGGAATTAGTATCCAGAAATTTAGCAAATCCTGGTTTTCCCGGATCAGCGGAAACGACCATCCCAAGCATTTCATCTGAATCTGCCTGACAATACAGAGTCATGTCGTCAATCTCTTTCTGTTTGTCATCCGGATGTGCGTCCACCTCCATATAAATGGTTCGAGTCACGCCAGAATTTTCTGCTGCTTTGAGATAATTCGAAATTTCGAAACTGCGATTAAGTGCAGGAACAGCTTCCACCCAAGGTAAATTTAGCCTGTCCAGATTCCAAAGATGCTGGTGTGTATCAATAATGTCGAGCATTTATTTTTAAATAGAAAACTTTTTTTACTTCTGTGTGTTTAGATTTTGCAGGTTATCACACGAAACCATAGAGATCAAAAGAATTAATTGATTATATTGAGAGAAATATAAATGACTGATTGGCAGTCCCTAAAGTGGACTACTAGTAAAGGACAATAAATCTTATAAATTAAGTTGTGCTTTTGATTGTCTTTCTGTTCTTTAAGGATCAGTTTGAGCAAGAATATTTTTCCATTTGCTGGCGCATTGACCTGCTGTAAGAAAAGCTGCTTCTTTGGATTTCAACCAGTCTATCAGTAGCTCAACCTGATTCAGGCAATACTTACCACAGCCTTTGGTCAGGAACGGATCCGGCAACACTCCACCTTCTCCAAAATGAATCACGCCCTCGGGCATTTCCCAAAACTCCCAGGGATGAAAATAAAAACATAAGACAATCGGCTTTTGACTCTGATCATTCTTTTCCAGATAACTCATAAAGGATTCAATGTGTGGAATAAACTCTGCTGTAGACTGTGTGCGGTAGAGAGGCCATTGGTCCTTATCGCGTCCGTTTGCATCTTTTGATTCCATCCCCATGTCAGCAAACTGGACAATTTCAATCAAATTTAAACTCCCCTGCTCAGTCCAGTTTTCCTGGCTTGGATGATATGGAAAAAGTTGTTCATTGTAATAATACATGGGGTAAGTGGCATCACACTCATAACCAAGTGACTCAAGGGCGTTTGTGACATGAGTTCCTCCAAAAAGTCTCGGACAGCGCCAGGAAACAACTTTGTGACCAACAATATCTTCCAGTATATCTGTGGCAAGCTTAATTCTTGGCTGAACTTCTTCCGGTAAAAGCGGATAAGTTCCCGGAATTTCAAACAAACTGTCGCCCACAGTTTCATGATAGAGTGAGTGTGTTCCTGTTTCATGACCGGCGGATTCCATTTCCCGCACAATTTCTGGAAAGCGCCGGGCTGTGTCTGCAACCCAGAAAGCTGTCAC
>JAESQU010000047.1 GCA_016764995.1 SAR324 cluster bacterium
CATTTTTCTCAAACCTGGACTCTACTGGAGCGGTTTTCAGAGGAAGGGCTGGTGAAGTTAAGTTCAGATAAAATTGAGTTGACGCCGATAGGAAAGCTGTTTACAAGAAATGTTGCAATGACTTTTGACCGTCATCTTAAATCCACGGGGACATCAAATTTTTCAAATACTGTTTAAGAAAATTTTGCTCCTGAGACTTAGCTCAAGCTGTTAATTATTGATTTTTTTGTTGTGTAAAACTTTAAATCACTTGACATATTTGACTACTTAGAATAGTATCTATTTCCTTTGCTAATTAAGTAATCCAGTACTACATAACAACATGAAGAAAAAATTTAATTCAAAACGATCATATTACAAAAAGAAGAAGACTTCAGCTGCACCGACCCGTGAGCAAGTAATGGGTGCAATGGAGGTGTTTCTTAAGTCTGGCGGCAGTATCGAACGGATTGAAGTACCTCAGCTAGGAGATTTCAAACAAAGAGCTTACGCAAACTTTGAGGGTGATTTCGCCAACATTCTTGAAGAAGAAGAACGTTGGGACGATTTATAAATTTCCCCCGGCAGGCCAGGTGGTACACCGAAATTAAAAAAACTCCTCTATTTTCTAAACAATTCTCCTTACCACTTGGTCTGCATTCTATTCCTTTCTGGAAGCCGCATATAAATCCAACGAAGAACCCACTTTTTTTCCACAAGACTATGAAATATTTTTTCATTTTTATTGTACCTATATTATTTTCGAGTCTTTTTATCACAGGCTGCCTAAAAATGGAGAATGCCATTGTAGGAACAATTATGGACTGGGAAATTAACTCATCAGGATTAACACAAAAAAATGTCAATGTTGACGGAATTGATTTAGTTTATTTTGAAGGTGGTCAAGGAACTGAAACAATAGTTTTATTACACGGTTTCGCAGCGGATAAGAGCAACTGGATACGACTTGTTCATACTCTCGTAAGCGATTACAAAGTCATCATTCCGGATCAGGCTGGACACGGTGAAAGTGGGGGCACTTTGGAGGACTCATACACACCCACCAAACAGGCATCTCGATTAGCTGAATTTACCAGGAAAATTGGTGTTGAACAATTTCATCTGGTTGGAAATTCTATGGGAGGAACAATCGCCTTGTTCTTCGCCTTTCAATATCCTGATCGTGTAAAAACTTTAGGATTGTTTGATTCCGGAGGAGTAATCTCGCCTGAACCAAGCGAGCTTTCAAAATTGCTATCGAGAGGTGAAAACCCTTTAATTGCAGACTCTGCCGAGGATTATGACCGTCTGTTGGAATTCACCATGGAAGATCCTCCGTTTTTACCATGGCCATTTGCAAAAGTCATGTCAAGAAAATCTACTCCGCGCAAAGAGCTGAATGAGAAAATTTTTGCAGATATAATCAAACCTGGTAAATATACTACTCAACAGGTTTTGTCCGCAATCAAAACTCCATCCCTAATCCTTTGGGGAAAAGAAGATAGGGTGATTCATGTTTCCAGTGTCAGCGTGTTTGAACAGTATCTTAGCAATCATAAAAGCGTTATTTTAGCAGGGGTTGGTCATGCACCGATGGTAGAGCGTCCGGCGCAAACGGCAACAATTCTTAGGAATTTTATTACGAGCAAGAATTGATAATCCATTAATTGTTTTTCCGCCAAAACGAGGTTTAATCTTTTACAGACTAATCCTGCGCGGCATACCACTGATAAACTTGCTCCAGTCCATCTTTCAACAAAATGCTGGGCTTCCATCCCAGTGTATTAATTTTTGAAATATCAAGAATTTTTTGCGGAGTACCATCCGGACGCGATGTGTCAAATTCCAAACGACCTTTGTAACCCACAACTTGCTGAATCGTTTCTGCCAGCTCTTTGATTGTTTGATCCTGGCCACAGCCGACATTGACTATTTCTGAATCGTTGTAATTTCCCATCAGAAACAATACTGCTTCCGCAAGATCATCTGTATGCAAAAATTCACGGCGTACTGTTCCGCTCCCCCATATCTCAAGTGAATCTGAGTTCGAGAGTTTTGCTTCATGAAATTTCCGGATCAGCGCAGGCAGAACATGTGAGTTTTCCGGATGGAAATTGTCGTTTATTCCATAGAGATTTGTAGGCATTACAGAAATAAAATTTGTTCCGTACTGTTTATTGTAACTTTGACATGTTTTGATTCCGGCAATTTTGGCAAGCGCGTAAGCATCATTGGTTGGCTCAAGTTCACCGGTCAGTAAATATTCCTCTTTGATGGGCTGAGGGCAAAGTTTAGGATAAATGCAGGAACTGCCTAGAAACATTAATTTTTCTACACCATGCCTCCATGCTTCGTGGATAACATTTGTTTGCACCAATAAATTTTCACGAATAAAATCTGCGGGGTATGTGCTGTTGGCGTGAATTCCCCCTACTTTTGCCGCAGCCAGAAAAACAAATTCCGGTTTTGTCTCCGCAAAAAAATTCTGCACTGCGACCGCATCCAGCAATTCCAACTCTGCGTGTGTACGCTTAATTAAATTTTCAAATCCTTTTTGTTTTAGAGCCCTGATGATTGCAGAACCGACCAATCCGCGATGTCCTGCGACATAAATACGGGAGTTAATTTTCATTGCTTATTCTGTTTTCCTTGAGGAATTTTTTATTTATATTTTGCGGATCCTTACAACCAACGTTGCAAATTAGTTTTCAGTTTCAATAGATACTATGTAGCTATCATACATTTGATTTTCTATGGTACAAGTTTTTTGAAATTCTCAGATTATTTTTTTTAACACATCGGTTTTAATTGCTGCCGAAAAGAAACAGCACTTTCCGTTAACAAAAGATTGCTTGCTCCGAAGCGTATTTTCCATGATACTAAAGGGATATAAATTTTTGTTTTTATACACACACTCAGCATGTCAGAACTGACTTTTTCCCAGGAAACCATAGAACATCTTTTGCATGGAGATTACCATGAACCGCGTTCTGTATTGGGATTCCACGAAGTACGTAAAAAGAACGGGCAGCGGGTTTGGATCGTGCGTGTTTTAGAACCTGATGCCAGCAAGGTTTCACTTTTCTGGGAAGACCAAAACGAAACCGAGTCCACTTCCCTGAAACGTATTCATGCCGGAGGTTTGTTTGAGTTGAAAATTCCACCTCGTCAGGAACTCAAGCCTTACCGTTTGAAAATCATTTACAAAGACGGTAACAAACACATTCGCCACGATCCATTTTACTTTTCTCCACAATTCACAGAATTCGACCAATTCCTTTTTGGACAAGGAAATCACCACCGACTTTATCACAAACTTGGTGCACATCCGCTAAAGTTGGATGGTGTATCCGGAACACTGTTTGCTGTTTGGGCGCCAAACGCAAAGCGAGTGAGTGTAGTAGGAGATTTCAACCTCTGGAACGGACGTAAACACCCTATGCAAATCATCGGCGGTTCCGGAATTTGGGAAGTTTTTATTCCGGATGTGACTGCGGGTGCGCTCTATAAATTTGAAATTAAAACCTACAACAATCAGTTGCTTTTGAAAAGTGATCCTGTTGGTTTCTCCATGGAACTGCGTCCTTCAACTGCGTCGGTGGTTACAAAATTGGAGGGTTTTAAATGGAGTGACAAAAAGTGGCTGGAGAAACGCGCAACGAGCGATCCTCTTCGTCAACCGATAAATGTTTACGAAGTACATTTAGCATCGTGGCAAAGGATTCCGGAAGAAAACAAACCTGGCGAAAACCGCTCGCTGACTTATCCGGAACTCGGCGACCGCTTGATTCCGTATGCCAAGGAAATGGGCTACACTCACCTTGAATTAATGCCTGTCGCAGAACATCCTTTTGATGGTTCATGGGGTTATCAGGTGACCGGTTATTTTGCTCCGACTTCACGTTTTGGCACACCTCAGCAGTTTATGGAATTTGTGGACCGCTGTCATGCTTCCGGACTGGGTATAATTCTGGATTGGGTTCCCGGACACTTCCCAAAAGATGCTCCCGGACTTGCGCGTTTTGACGGCACAGCGCTTTATGAACACGAAGACCCGCGCCAGGGTGAACATAAAGAATGGGGTACGCTGATTTTTAATTTTGAGCGCAACGAAGTCCGTAACTTTCTAATTTCAAACGCATTATTTTGGTTTGACGAATATCATATTGACGGCATCCGTGTTGACGCAGTGGCGTCTATGCTCTATTTGGATTATGACCGTGATGATGGAGAGTGGATTCCGAACAAATACGGTGGACGCGAAAATATCGCTGCAGTTGATTTTTTCCGTCAGTTGCACGAAACCTTGTTTCACTATCATCCCGGCATACTCTCGATTGCAGAAGAATCAACCGCATGGGGCGGTGTGAGTCACCCGACTTATACCGGTGGTTTGGGCTTCAATTTCAAGTGGAACATGGGCTGGATGAACGATACTTTGCGTTACATGGAAAAAGATCCTGTCTATCGTAAATACGAACATCATTTGCTGACGTTTTCCTTAATCTATGCATTCTCAGAAAATTTCATGCTCTCGCTTTCGCACGACGAAGTGGTGCATGGGAAACGCTCCCTGCTCGATAAAATGCCTGGTGACGTTTGGCAAAAATTTGCCGGACTAAGGCTTTATCTCGCTTTTCAAATGGCGCATCCGGGAAAGCAATTGACCTTTATGGGCACAGAATTTGGCCAGTGGAAAGAATGGAGCGAGGCCCGGAGTCTGGACTGGAATTTGCTCGAATATCCGGAACATCGGAAATTACAGGAATGTGTCAAAACACTGAATCATTTATATCTGAACAAGCCCGCTCTTTTCACCAACGATTTTGATTGGACCGGATTTCAATGGATCGACCATCATGATCAGGACAACAGTATTTTATCTTTCATCCGCAGGTCTGCAAAAGATATTTCCGCACCGGATTTGATTTTTGTTTTCAATTTTACGCCGATGCCACGGGATAATTACTTGATGGGCTTTCCGGAAGCTGGACCTTACAGTAAATTACTGGACACAGATGATACGAACTTTGGTGGTTCCGGATACAACAAACAACAAAAAATCAACACCATTCCGGAAGAATGGCAGGGTCAAACGCACCGCGGAGCAGTAAATTTGCCTCCTTTGGGTTGTTTGGTTTTTGAAAAAAAGAAGAAAAGAAAATCCATTTCTGCTGTAAAGAAACCCAAAAAAGCTCCGGCTAGTGCTCAAAAGCAGAAAAAAGGATGATGGGTACAAAATCTAAATCTCAACTATTTCTTCAGGGAGCAGTTGATTCCTCACCCTTGATACTGGCAGCAATTCCTTTCGGCCTGATTTTTGGCGCGTTGGCAATCACAACCGGCTTATCCGCTTGGGCGACGTTGGGTATGTCTCTGTTTGTTTTTGCCGGAGCATCGCAGTTTATTGCCGTCAGCCTGCTTGCTTCTGCGGCGGCGCTTCCGGTCATCCTGCTGACCGTGTTTGTGGTCAACTTACGTCACATGCTGTATGCCGCCAGTTTAATGCCGCAGGTCGCAAATTTACCCCAGCGACTTCGGTTGCCGATGGCATTTTGGCTCACAGATGAAACATTTGCTGTTGTCAGTAACAAGGTCGCACGGAATGAAGACACTTCCGGACTGCATTGGTATTTCCTCGGTTCAGCACTGGCAATGTATTCTGTCTGGGCAACCTGCACCGTCATTGGGATAGTTATGGGGCAGCAGATTCCGG
>JAESQU010000048.1 GCA_016764995.1 SAR324 cluster bacterium
AAACGATGAAAGTTGACGTATTAAACGCTGCAATGCCTGATATTTCTGGACTTAACGAGTGGGGATTTTGGAGGTAAAGGGACTTGAAAGTTGAAAAAACCTTTCCAGCAAGTGCAACATAATTGCAACAATTACTTCAGTAACACTTTATGCCAATGAAGTAATACGTTGCAAATGCTGGTGGGTCGGCGGGGGCTCGAACCCCGGACCACCTGATTAAAAGTCAGATGCTCTACCAGCTGAGCTACCGACCCACAAGGCACTGTAAATAGTAGCAGAGGGGCAGAAAAAGTCAATTGAAATTTGACTTTATTACTGATTTTATGAAGAGTTAAGCACCTTCCAAAACTTTCACCAGATTATCTGCAATAGTTTTAAAAGCAGCAGTGGCCGGAGAATCGAGGTTACTTGCCATTAACGGTTTTCCTTCGTCTCCACCCTTTCGCACCTGTAATTCAATTGGGATGGCGCCGAGAAAAGGGACTTCAAGTTTTTTACTAGCTTCTTCCGCGCCGTGGCGGCTGAAGATGGGAGTTTCCTCTCCGCATTTTGGGCAGGTGAAAAAACTCATATTCTCGATAATTCCTAAAATATCAATTTCGACTTTGCTAAACATTTGCGCAGCCTTGATTGCGTCTATCAAGGCAACATCCTGAGGAGTGGAAACGATAATCGCACCGGAAAATTCGCAAAGCTGGGATAATGACAGCTGAACGTCGCCTGTTCCAGGTGGAAAGTCTATGATCATAAAATCACCTCCAGGCCACTTTGTGTCACGCAGAAGTTGTTCAAGTGCCTGGTGAACCATAGGGCCACGCCAAATAACAGCGTCATTTTCCTCAACCAGATTTCCGATTGACATAGTATTGATCCCAAATGATTCAAGCGGAATCAGACGATTTGCTATCACAGCCGGTTTCTCGCCTCGACGTCCGGTCATGATTGGTAAACTTGGCCCGTAAATATCAGCATCAAACAAACTGACTTTGTAGCCTTTTTGATAAAGCGTCAGGGCTAAATTCACAGAAACGGTAGATTTTCCCACACCACCTTTTCCGCTTGCCGCCGCAATTACAGCTTCATAATTTTGCAGGTATGCTGTACGTTGTGGTTGTCGAGGTGTTGTTTGGGGAGGCGCAGTTTTTGAGGATTCACCTTTTTCAGGAGGAGCAGCTAAAACTTCAATCGCGACTCTCTCAATCTGTTCAATTTGTTTTATTTCTGCTTCTACCTGTGCAGGCAGTGAGCCACGCAAAGGTGAATCTTCTGGTAAAATGAGCGTGATTTTTGCAAAATCGTTATTGACTACGCAACCATGAATGATCTCCGGTTTTACGCTGACGAGTGGCTGTCCGTTATCCAATGTAATACGGGAAAAAGCTGCTTCAAACTGTTTTTCTATGTCCATCTATTCTTTAAATGCTGATTGATTATAAATTAAACGTTATGACAAAATTATATACATTTGGAGAAATGAAGCAATTATTAAATGCTAATGCAGAAAATATTTTTGCAAATTCGCCGGTACGTGGCTTCAGTATTGATTCACGTACACTGAAAGAAGGCGATTTGTTTTTCTGCATCAGTGGAGAAAATACAGACGGTCACCGGTACATCTCACAGGCAATGGAAAAAGGAGCCTGCGGAATAGTCGCGAATCCAGAAAACATCCCTGAAAGACTGGATAAACTCGATTTACCGCGCATATTAGTTCCGGATCCGAACCATGCACTACGGAAATGGGCAGCAGATGTACGCCTGCAGTTTGACGGAAAAGTACTCGCAATAACCGGAAGTAATGGAAAAACATCAACCAAAGATATCCTTGCCGGTTTGTGCCGTTTTATTGATCCGCAGTCATACTCAACTCCCGAAAATTTCAACAACTTTATCGGAGTGCCATTAACCATTCTGGGTGCGGATCCGGAAGCAAAATGGTGGGTCATAGAAATAGGCACAAATCAATTTGGTGAAATTGCCGAGTTGTCAAAAATTGTTCGGCCGACTGCTGGAATCATTACCAATATCGGCGAGAGTCACCTTGAGTATTTAGGAAATACTGCGGGAGTTGCTCGAGAAAAATCCGACTTATTTGCGGGTATGTCTCCGGGAAATAATGTGGTTTTTCCGGACTCATTACTGCATCGGCAACAGGTGGAAGATGCGGCTAAATTGGCTGGAATTCGAATTACGAAAACAGCACAGATTTCAGCTGATTTCCCGGAATGCAGCCGTAAATTCCGCCTTTTTGAGGAGGAGTTTGTAACATCAATTGGAAGTCCGCTTTTGCGGCAAAACCTGGTCCTGGCTTTGACTCTTTTGCAGTTGGAAGGAGTCCCTGTTTCACAACTTCAATCGGCGACATCCGTCCTGGATTTGACTGTAAAAGGAAGGTTTCAGCAAATAGACAAGGCTGACTGGATTTTGATTGATGACACTTATAATGCAAATCCGTCTTCTTTTCAAAGTGTTCTCGAAAATCTAAACAAGATGTTTCCTGAACGCCGTAAAATTGTCGTCTGCGGGGCCATGGCGGAACTGGGAGATTCGAGTCCGGAGTTTCACCGGCAAGTCGGCGAAACTATGGTCAAATGCTGTGTTGAGAAGTTGTTCGGACTTGGCGGAACTGAAATTGAATTTTATCTGGAAGGCTGGAAAAAAGGAGGAGGAAAACCAAATGCGGCAAAACACTTTTGCGAATTAGCCGAATTATTGATTTCATTCAAAGAAGAGTTGCGTAAAGATGACGTTGTACTCGTCAAAGGTTCGCGTTCCGCAAAGATGGAAAGGTTTGTGGAAGCAATGGAATGAGCCGGAAAAGCTGATTTTCAGTCGGAGATCTTCTCTTTTACTTTTTCAATTACGTCACCTGCTTTTTCAACAACTTGCTCTTCTTCTGCCAGTTCAAGAGTTTTGTAGAAAGCATTTTGTAATGTCTGAATAATATTACTTTCTTCAAACCAATCTGCAATGTTTTCCGGTGCAAGTCCTTGTATACCTGCATAATAAGCCAAAGCAGCTACTAGACAAATTATAATAATTCTTTTTATCACAATATCTTATTCTGCAAATCAGTTTTTTAGAGCCATAACTGATCGGGGTTCAAAACAATGGATTCTTCACGTTTCGGCCCTGTAGAAATGATAGAAACAGGTGCTCCCACCAGCTCTGACATACGTTCAAGATAGGCCAGCATTTGAGGCGGAAGTTGTTCATAATCCGTGACACCCGCGGTTTTACAATTCCAGCCGGCCATTTCTTCGTAAACGGGCGTGACATTTTCCAGGGATCTGGGAAGATTTTCCGTCAGTTCGCCATTGGGCAAACGATAAGCAATCGCAATTTTCAGCGTCTCAAATTTGTCCAGCACGTCCAGTTTCATAACTGCCATGCCACTAACTCCATTGAGCCTCACTGCTTGACGTACAAGTAATGCATCAAACCAGCCACATCTTCGGGGACGCCCGGTAGTAGCGCCAAATTCGTTTCCCACTGACTGTAACAACTCGCCGTCTTTATCAAACAATTCTGTTGGAAAAGGTCCGCTTCCGACCCGTGTTGTGTAGGCTTTGACAATACCAAGCACGTCTGTGATGCGTGTTGGGCCAATTCCGGCGCCAGCGCAGGCACCTCCCGCTAAAGTATTTGAGGAAGTTACAAAAGGATATGTTCCATGGTCAACATCCAAAAATGTCCCTTGTGCTCCTTCAAACAAGATATTTTTTTCTTGCTCAACCAGCTGATTTACCTGTAGCGCTGTATCACAGATGAATGGTTTTAGCTTTTTCAGATGTTCCGCAAATTCGGAAAATATTTCATTTGCGGAAAAAGGAGGTTCATTTGTTTTAAAATAGTGCTCAAGCAGTTGATTTTTTTCGTCAACAATTTCTTCCAGACGAGTCTTGAAATATTCTGGTTCCAGCAAATCTCCCACACGGATTCCGGATCGTCCGATTTTATCTTCATAAGCAGGCCCGATTCCACGTCCAGTAGTGCCGATTTTCTTTTCCCCCTTTTGTTCTTCTCTTAGACGGTCAAACGTTTTGTGCCAAGGCATCACGAGTTGTGCACGGTCGCTGATGTGCAAACGATTCTCAACTTCAATCCCCATTTGCTCTAATTCTTCAATTTCCTTAATCAGTTCTGCTAAATCAATGACGACACCATTTCCGAGAATTGAGGTAGTTTTTCGTAAAATTCCCGAAGGCACCAAGTGTGTAACAAATGTCTTGTTGCCGAACATTACTGTATGTCCCGCATTGTTTCCTCCCTGGTAGCGCACAACCGCGTCCGCACGCTCTGTGAGTAAGTCTACAATTTTACCTTTTCCCTCGTCACCCCACTGGGCGCCTACAATAATAACGCAAGCCATAATTTTTTAAGAAGCTGAAAATATAAATGAATTTATGTAGAAAGTTCCTTAGCGCGCTGATAAGCCAGCTGGATTCCGTCTTTAATTGACTCGCCAACATTTTTCTCTTGAAAATGATTTAGCGCTGCTAAAGTTGTTCCACCCGGAGATGAAACTTGTTGCCGCAAGGTTTCCGGAGAAACTTGTTGAGATTCCCAAAGTAAAGTAGCGCCGCGAATAGTTTTTTGTACCAGAATTTGCGCGTCTGTTTCTGAAAATCCAAGTGATTTTGCGGATGCGGTCATTTGCTCAGCAAAGTAAAATAAATATCCCGGACCACTTCCGGATATAGCGGTGGCGGCATCAATCGCGTCTTCATCTTTTGCCTCCAAACATGTACCACAAGCAGAAAAAAGAGTTTTTACCCATTCACGTTCTTGTTTGTCAACAGCCTCTGAGGCAAAAAAGATACTCATTCCTTCAGCAATCAAAGTCGGAATATTTGGCATTACCCGTACCAACTTTGCATGGCCGAGCGCATTTTTCATGGTCTCAAGTGAAATTCCGGCCATCACTGAAATTATCAATTGATGTGGAAGAAGCCACTGCGCAAGCAGTTCCATTGCAGGAGTTGCCGCCTGCGGTTTTACTGCGATTAACAACAGGTCATAGTTGCGTAGAGTTTCGTCAATTTCAGCTTGGGAGCTGCAACCTGTTGCGGCACTCAAAATAACGCGTTTTTCTTCATCCGGTTCAATCAACAAAATATCTTCTGGAGAAACTGCTTCTACCTTAACCAAAGCGCGGAGGATAGCGCCTCCCATATTTCCGCCACCAATAATTGCTAAACGCATAGATTTCTATTTCTCAATTGATTTTAAGTGTTAAAGTTGATGAACTCGAAAAAATTCCAGCATAGTTAATTATAACCCCATTATTATACTTTTAATTTTTTCAAAAAACCAGTAGATTATTCAGGATAGTGAGAGAAATATTTTATAATTATATTTTGTTAAATAGCTGATATATAGCCATATTTATTAAAACAGGATTGCAAACAGATGACTATACTAAATGTTTCTGAACCGGATGGCACACTCTATATTATTGCTGATTCGCATTTGGATGAGAACTTTGCGCCTGCAGAGGAATTTGTGGAGATGCTGGCGCAACTTGAAAATCCTCACACAGTGGTGTTTTTGGGTGACCTCTTTAAAATTTGGCTGGCGCCAAAAAAATTCTGGACTGACTTACACCATAAAACCATGTCAGGATTTGAACGCTTACGGGATGGTGGCTGCAATGTCGTGTTTATTGCGGGCAACAGGGAAATGTTATTGCCTCGAAAATTGACGGAACGCTGGAAAAAAATTCTTCCATTCACACATTTGTCAAATAGCGATTGGTTTTTAAACTGGGGCCAGAAACGTTACGCTTTTATTCACGGTGACACGATTAATTACAACGACAGCCAATATTTACGCTGGAAAGCAATTACTCACAACATAATATTTGAAAGTATTTTTCGTGCTATTCCGGGTGCCGTTGCGCGTTGGATTGCCGGACGGATAGAAGCAATGCTCGTAAACACAAATCAAGAATATAAAGTACATTTTCCGAAAAAAGAAATTCAGGAATTTGCGGAATCTGTTCTTGCGGAAGTTGATCAGTACTTTGTCGGACATTTCCACATTGACTGTGAAATCAAGGCGGAAGGTTGTTCCGGCATTTTACGTGTTGTTCCGGATTGGCTTTCGCGGCGGAAACTCCTCAAAGTCAGTACAGCAGGCAAACTGGAAGTTCTCCGCTTTGAAAAAGGTTTACTGAAATTGAGCAATGAAAATTGAGCAATGAAAATTAAGCAATGAAAATTATTCATTGATCTCTTAGCAGCGGCTGCATATCCGGCGGGGGAGTGAAATCAAGTGTTTTCATTGTTCCGGATGGAGTTTCTATTTCATTGAAAACCATTAGCCATTTGTTAGTTCCGGAATAATCCTCAATGCTGATTTTTCTTGGAAACGGAAGATTGTAATGCTTTTGATAAAGCGGAATCTTGGCCTGATACTCCAACAAACCTTCGAGAGATTTATGCATCGATTCAATTTGACCTGAAGCGTTAAAGCGTAGTCGAATTTCGGCACTGCCTTGAGTGAGCAGCAATTCACCGTCAGCGAGTTTTTTGCGCTGCCAGTTTGGAGTTTTTTCAGGAATTTGTCCAAGGATCAACCATTTTAGTTCAGTCAACGAGATGTCCATACCAAGCCAAGTTTGACGTACTTGCTGATTGTTGTCTGCCAAAACGAAGTTTTTTTCCTGATAATTCAGGATCAAAAACTTTTTTTTACCGGCGCGTAATTCATAAATCAACGATCCAACAAGCGGAGTAAAAATACTCAGTTTTAATTCTGAGTTTCTGGAAATCTGTAAAGCCAGTTCACCGCTCTGTTTTCCTTCCGGATGCTTGAAAAGTATCCTTCCGGAAAGTAAGTAATTTGCGTTAGAATTACGTAGATTTTCGAGTTGAGATGGGGAAAGTTCGGCGGGTGCTGAACCGGAAAAGGAAGCGCAGCCTGTAAAAAACAGAATGCCTGAAAAAACTAAATAATTGAGCCTCAAGAGTAGTCTGAGACTCAATCTTCTTCTTTCATAAAAACCTTTTCGGCTACAAGAAAGGCTGAGATGTAAAGACCTGCAAACACAGCTACTGTGACCAGGATATTCATTTCGTGCATGATTCCTCTTAACAAGTGGTTGCTAAAATGTTAAAGTCCATGTTAACTATTATTTTAT
Source organism: SAR324 cluster bacterium (assembly GCA_016764995.1). Taxonomy (GTDB): domain Bacteria; phylum SAR324; class SAR324; order SAR324; family NAC60-12; genus Arctic96AD-7. The sequence continues at coordinate 7,145 of JAESQU010000048.1, forward strand.
GTAGAAGCAATTATTTTTTGTGCAATCCATAAATTTTTAAAAAATAATGAAAAGAGATTTTATTTCAATTCTAGATTGGACGAGTAAAGAGATCCGCGACAATCTCGATTTTGCGGCAGAGTTAAAGCAACAAACAAAAGAAGGAAAGTGTCCGCAGTTGTTGAAAAGAAAAACTTATGGACTATTTTTTCATAAGCCTTCTTTACGGACGCGCCTTTCCTTTGAAGTTGGAATAGCCCAGCTTGGCGGAACATCGTTGGTGCTTTCAGAGCAGGATTTTAAAATTGGCGAGAGAGAAACTGTGAGTGATGTTGCCAGAGTTATGTCTCGTTATGTGGATGGAATTTTGATCCGTACATTTTCGCATCAGATGGTGTTGGAATTAGCGCAACATGCCACAGTGCCTGTTGTCAATATGCTCACCGATTTCAACCATCCATGTCAGGTTATGTCTGATATGCTGACCATTAAGGAAAATCTGGGACATATTGATAATGTGCGGATTGCCTACATTGGAGACAGCAATAATATGACAATTTCATGGTTGAATCTTGCGGCACGAATACCGCTTGATTTGCGCATTGCAACCGCACCTGAAACTATGCCTTATATGAAACTTGTCACCGAAATTCAGGAAATTGGAATTTCAACAATAAAAGTTACCAACTCCGCACAGGAAGCCGTCGAAGGCGCCGAAGTCTTATATACAGATGTTTGGGCAAGTATGGGAGAAAAAGATAAAATTGCTGAAAGAGAGCTTGTTTTAAAAGACTTCCAAATAAACTCTAGTCTGCTGAAATACGCAGAAAAAAATGCTATTGTAATGCACTGCCTGCCTGCTGAACGTGGAAAGGAAATTACAGACGAAGTGATTGAATGCGCGCAATCAGTCGTTTTTGATCAAGCTGAGAACAGATTGCATGTACAAAAAGCAATCCTGGTTCAATTAGAAAAATGGCGTACAGTTTAATTTAAATCTTAACCGACTAAATGGTTCATCATGTCTGAATTTGCAAAACTTAGTCTCCCGGACGGTCAATCCCTGGAACTTCCGGTACTGTCCGGAACTGAAAACGAAAAAGCAATCGACATTTCAAAATTACGTGCCGAAACAGGTTACATCACTTTGGATCCGGGTTTTGTCAATACAGGTTCTTGCGAAAGTGCAATTACTTTTCTGGATGGTGAGAAAGGAATTTTACAATTTAGAGGTTATCCGATAGAACAATTGGCTGCAGAATCGACTTTCCTGGAAGTCGCTTATTTGTTGATTCATGGTGAACTGCCAAATAAAACGCAGCTGGA
>JAESQU010000049.1 GCA_016764995.1 SAR324 cluster bacterium
GGCTGACTTTTCAACTTTCCGGCAAGTTTTGATATGACCAACCTTCAATTCCATTTTCTGAAAATCATCAAACGCAAACCATTCTTTGCACTCATCAGCAACTGTGCCTGCAGATTTTTCAGTCTGTTTTACTTCTGAGGCAGTTTTTTCCTGAGCCAAGGGCTTCATTTTAGGAAACAGCGGTGTTGGTTTCGGAAGTACTGTCCCAGACTCCAATAATCCTGGAGTGAGTTTTTCAAATGGAATCGCCTCTTTTCCAAGTCCGAGAGATTTACGTGCCTCACTCATTTTTTCCGGCATCACAGGATCGAGCAGGCCAACGAGGATTCTTGCCATATCGAGGGCAGTGTAAAGTACTGTTCCCAAACGCGCCCGATCTTCCGGTTTTTTGGCCAGACTCCACGGTTTGCAGTTATCGATGTATTTATTGACCTGACTGCTGAGCCACGCCACATGCTCCAGCGCACGGTGCGGTTGAAAAGCAAGAATATAATCCTGACAAGTTTCTACGCCTTTGCTGAACGAATTTTGAAGATCTTTTTCCAGTTCGCCAACTTCACCCAAAGGCGGCACACATCCTTCAAAATTATTCCGGCTCATGCTAATAGAACGGTTGAGCAAGTTACCGAAATTATTGGCTAAATCTCCGTTGTAACGGGTGATCGCCAACTCCTCAGTAAAATTCGCGTCCTCCCCAAAACTCATATCGCGCATCAAAAAGTAGCGCAGTGCATCCACTCCTAGCTGATCTTTCATGGCCAAGGGGTCAACTACATTTCCGAGCGACTTACTCATTTTACTTCCGCCCACCACCCAATGTCCGTGAACTACCAGTTTTTTAAAAAGAGGCATCCCTGCGGCTTTGAGCATACACGGCCAATAAATACCATGCGTTTTCAGAATATCTTTGCCAATCGTGTGGTGAACATGCGGCCAATACTTTTTGTACTTTTCACCATCCGGCCAACCAAGCGCACTTGCGTAATTCAGCAGTGCGTCAAACCAGACATAAGTTACAAAGTTTTTATCAAAGGGCAGTTCAATCCCCCACTCCAAACGGCTTTTTGGACGTGAAATGCACAAATCCTGGAGTGGTGCTTTCAGAAACTGAGTCAACTCATTTCGGTAACGTGCCGGATAGACCCAGTTTTTATTCTGCTCCAACTCCGCAACCAGCCAATCCTGATAAGCGCTCATTCTGAAAAAATAATTTTGTTCCTTATACAATTCAGGAGGAGTTTGATGATCCGGACAATTCCCGTCCAGCAACTCACTTTCATCCATAAAACGTTCGCAACCGACGCAATATAGGCCTTCGTATTCTTTTAGATAAATCTCACCTTGATCATAAATCTTTTGCAAAACTTGCTGAACACATGCTTTATGTTCAGGATCAGTTGTACGTATAAACTGATCATTTTCAATATGCAGATGCGGCCACATGTCACGGAATTCCTGACTGATCTTGTCCACAAACTCCTGCGGTTCAATTCCGGCTTTAGTTGCCGATTCAACAATTTTTTGGCCGTGTTCATCTGTTCCGGTTAAAAAATATGTTTCATCGCCAAACAGTTTCCGGAAGCGAGTCAAGACATCCGTCGCAATTGTGGAGTATGCGTGTCCAATGTGCGGATGACTGTTGACGTAATAGATTGGCGTGGTTATATAAAATATTTTGCTCATTCTGCTTGAGTCCCTAGGAACTTTTCAAAAAATGTCTCATAACACTGATGTTTTTCTACTTCCGGACATGTTTGCTTTTCACCTTAAGAGATGCTCATGCAGAAGGAAATTTGATTTTTGGTTCTTCCGGATGCGGACTAAAAAGGACGAGTGTTTTTCCAATAACCTGTACAACATCAATCTCACTTTCCCCGGACAATTCGTTAGCACATTCTATTTTCGACAAAGGACAGCTGTCCAGTACCTTGCATTTGATCAACTCATGATCGAGCAACTGCGATTCAATTTCACGTCTGGTTTCAGGAGAAAGCCCTTGTTTGCCCAGATTTACCACAGGTTTAAGCGAATGCGCCAAGGCGCGTAAATATCGTTTTTGTTTGCCGGTCATTTTCAATTTCCCTGCTCAATTACCCTCGGCACTTTGAAAAAACCATTTTCCAGATACGGACTAAACTGTTCCGGAGAAACCGGAGACTTCTGCATCTTATCCTCACGGATCCCGCATAAATGACTCTCGTCAGTATCTGTTGCAACATCTGGAATTTCGGCTGTTTTCAACAATTCAAAATAATCCAGAATTACAGAAAACTGTTCCGCAAAAACTTCCGTTTCTTTGTCAGTCAATTCCAATGAAGAAAGCCGTGCAATCTTGCGTACATCCTCTGTGCTGAAGTTGGTTGTCATGTTGGTTGCAGCATCAATTTGATTTCTGCCTGTGCCGCCAGTTTTCCATCAACACTTGCTTTGCCTTCAAAAACCCAGAAATTGCGACGTTGATTACTCAATGTTGTTTCTAAAATCAATTGATCACCCGGAGCGACAGGAACCCTGAATTTGGCATTATTGATTCCGGCAAAAAAGACGATGCTTCCGGACTCCGTTTCATCTTTTCCGGAGTCAATTACAATACCCGCTGTTTGGGCCAATGCTTCAATAATCATCACACCCGGAAATACAGCTTGTTGCGGAAAATGTCCCATAAAAACCGCCTCGTTTCCGGAAATGTTTTTTAAGGCCCGGCAGTATTCACCAGCACGAATTTCCAACACACGATCCACCAGTAAAAAAGGGTAACGGTGCGGCAGAATCTTTTTTATTTCTTCTAAATTCAACATCAATTTCCTCCAGATTGTTTGAGTGCATTATAGGCATCAATCACTTTTTGCGTCAAATCAGTTGTATCCTCTTTCATATACAAAATAATTTGCGCCGCATTTTTTTCAAGTACAAGGTCCAGTTTCTCCTTGATGGAAATGCTGCGAATCACAGTTTTTAGTTCCAGGAAAATAACTTCAGTTAAACGTCGTTCTTCCAGCCTCATTTCCTGTTCAACAGTACGAACTTTTTCACGCAACTTTTGCTGCCGTAAAATCAACTCCTGCTCCTTGTCGGCTTTTGCTTTGGCAGTAAGCAAAGGATTGTTGCGTAAGTCCTTAGCAAGTTTACGGAGTTCTGACTCTTCAAGTTTGAATTCCTGCTGTTTCTGACGCCCTCGTCGTTCAAGAACATTTTTGGAACGAATTCCCGCTTCAGATCGATTCAGTGCTTCATTCAAATCTACGACACCGATTTCCAGAGCAAAAGCAGGAGAGATCGTGCAAAAAAAGGCTAACAGGAAAAGTGAAAGAAAATGTTTCATGACTTTGTTTTTAGTTTAATTATCTTTCCAGCAGAAGAGGTAAAACTCAAAACATGGTTTTACATCACGTACCAAAGAATCAGGAAAGTTCCAAGAGTGAAGACGAGGGCATAATTCTGGATTAACCCGTTTTGAAAGGGACGAATAGTGTTTCCGATGGTACGCGCGACTGTTCCAGTTGTGTTGACAGCACGGTCAATCACATTTTGATCAAAAAGACGCCAGAGTAAATAGGTGGAGATCAGACGCCCCGGCTGAATAATTATCGTGTTATAAAGCTCATCGATATACCATTTATTGAGTGAAAGTTGATAAGCCCATTCCCATTTGCGTCTGAATCCGGCCGCAAGCTCAAATCCGGAATGATAAAGACGGCTGGCAACAAACCAGGCCAACAAAGCAAAGCCCACGGAAAATGCCATCAGCGTCCACTCTGTTGAAACAGCTCCATGTCCGCTTGGAATTTCGGCAAAGAAACCATGGAAGTAATTTTCCATACCATTTGGAATTAGATTAAAAACATGCGGAACCCCGAAAAATCCGCCTGTTACAGCAAGCACCGCAAGAATCATCAGCGGAACGGTTATCGTAAAAGGAGACTCATGGACATGTTCCGCAGTATGTGCATCCAAGCGGGAATTTCCGTGAAATGTCAAATAGATCATCCGGAACATATAAAATGCGGTCAACCCCGCAGTCAGAAAACCGACTCCCCAAAGCCACGGGCTTCCCAAGGGTGAACTGAATGCTTTCCAGAGAATTTCGTCCTTGCTGAAAAAACCGGAGAAAAAAGGAATTCCGGAAATAGCAAATGTCCCAAGCAGCATGGTGATATAGGTAATGGGCAGTTTGTTTTTGAGTGCTCCCATTTTGCGCATATCCTGTTCATGGTGAATTGCCAAAATTACTGAACCGGAACCCAAAAAGAGAAGTGCCTTAAAAAAGGCATGTGTCATGACGTGGAAAACTCCTGCGCCAAATGCCCCGACTCCCATGGCCAAAAACATATAACCCAATTGACTGACAGTTGAATAAGCCAGAACCCGCTTGATATCAGTTTGCGTGATGGCAATAGTTGCCGCCAAAAGGGCGGTGGCAGCTCCAATGACCGCTATGACGTTCATCGTGAATGGTGCAAGTACAAACAAGTGACTCAAACGCGCAACCATATACAAACCCGCAGTAACCATCGTGGCCGCGTGGATCAAGGCAGAAACCGGAGTCGGACCTTCCATTGCGTCCGGTAGCCAGACAAAAAGTGGAATTTGAGCTGATTTTCCTGTTGCACCCAGAAAGAGCAGCAAGGTAATTGCTGTCACCAACGTACCGCCAAATTCAAGTCTAGTCGCAGCTTCTGCATTTACTGTGGCAAATTCGATGGAACCAAATGACAAGAAAATCAACAAGACTGCCGACAGCACACCAAAATCGCCAATTCGGTTAAAAAGAAACGCTTTTTTTGCTGCTTCTGCGGCAGATTCTTTTTCAAAATAGTAGCCGATCAAAAGGTATGAACAGAGACCGACGCCTTCCCAGCCGACGAACATCAGCAAAAAGCTGTCGCCAAGAACAAGAATCAGCATGAAAAATACAAACAAATTCAGATAGGCAAAAAAACGGTAATATCCGGATTCACCATCCATGTAGCCCACAGAATAGACATGAATTAAAAATCCGACTCCGGTGATCACAAGCAAATAAAGTGCGGAAAGTTGATCGACTTGAAAATTAATTCCGACTTCAAAATTTCCACTCGCAATCCAAGTGTAAAGGTGCTCCTTGAGTATGTTTCCTTCAGCTTCAAGCATCTGAAAAAACAAGACCAGAGACTGAGCAAACGAAAGTGCAATGGCCAACGGTCCAACAAAGCTTACGAAACGTGTTCCGAAACGTTTGCCAAAAAATCCGTTCAGCAAAAATCCCAGCAAAGGGAACGCCGGTACAAGCCAAATTTGCGACATAGCTACCACTTTAAAATATTAAATTCGTCAATGTTCAGCGTTTTGCGTGTTCGAAAAATTGAAAGAATTATCGAAAGTCCAACCACCGCTTCCGCCGCCGCAACGACAATGATAAAGAAGATGAAGATCACACCTGTCATGGAATCCATACTTCTGGCGAAGGTCACAAACGATAAGTTGACCGCATTCAGCATCAGTTCAATACTCATGAAGATAATAATCACATTGCGCCTCAGCATTACACCTAACACCCCTAATGTAAAAAGGACTGCGCTCAACAATAAAATGTGTTCAATGGGTATCATAAAACAGTTTCACTGAAAACGACGTTTTGCAATCACTACCGCACCAATTACGGCAACAAGCAGGAGAATAGCAATAATTTCAAATGCCAAAATGTAATCGGTAAAGAGCAGACGGCCGATCAATGCAATTGAACCAACTTCTTCAACAACCTCCAGCGGGTATTCTCCTTTTGGTCCAAGTTGTAATTCACTTGCGTTAAAGAGACTGGCAATTTGCACAAAAATTCCCAAAGAGAGAAGTCCTGCGAGGATTTTACCTATGGGCCATTTGTTGGCATATTTTTCAGAATCCTTTGAGGAAAGCAGCATCAGCACAAAAAGGAAAAGTACCATAATCGCGCCTGCATAAACCAAAACTTGAATGACCGCTACAAATTCTGCATTGAGCATCACATAGATTGCACCTAAACAAAAAAATGTGCCCACCAGTGAAAGTGCGCAATGAATTGGATTTCGCAATAAAAGTACACCCAATCCACCCAGCACGCTCAGTGCGGCAAATATGTAGAATATTATTAACATCTTTCTGTTACGAAAAAAATTGTGAGTTCACACAAACTAAGTCTGTGCCCGGACAACTTTCATTCCTGTGTCTTTTGCTTTTTGAGTCAGTTCTTTGCCGATTCCACCGAGACTTTCATAACTGAGTCCGGAGAATGCTTTTACCTCCCAGCTCATTGCATTAAAAACTTGTGGCACACTCGTAAAGAATCCTGTTTTACCCAGTGCTTGAGACAATTCTGTAAGAATCTGCCACTCTGGACGAGTCCTACGCAAAGCCTGAACAGCAATTTCAGTTGCCTGAACACGCTGATTCTTGTTTGTATATGTCCCTTCTTTCTCAGAATAATACTGTCCAGGAAGTACAACGTCCGCAATCTCGCTCCAGGAGTTGTGGAAAAGACCAAGATGCACCACCAACTGTGCTCTTTTTAATTTCTCCTGAACTTCCAATTCTGCTTCAAAAGGGTTTCCTAAAACAAAAACCACTTTCAAATCACCCTCAATTGCCTTTTTAAGTTTTGCGGTTTTCGTGTCTCCCTTGATCTTGAGAGCAAGTGCTCCCGCCCTGTTTGGAGTTTTGTCTGATGTGATGAGGGTATTGATGAAAAAATCACTTTCATATTGTTCCCATGTCGGCAAGGGACAAAAGATGTTATCTGCGGAAAAGATGTCTTTGAGCAGTTTTTTAAGTAAAAATAACTCTTCGTTGCTTGCGTGAGTATCTGTCAGCGCAAGCACTTCTTGCGGTAAAGGCGACATATCGCCGACTCGTTCAGCAATCGCGCCGTAAGCATCTTCCCAAGTAATCCCTTCCAGTTTCCCGTCAACACGACCTAAAGGTTGATGAATCCTCGTTTTTCGTTCATTCATCATGCGGTAAGTCAAGCGTCCCTCATCACACATCCACCATTTATTAACGCTTTGGTTTTCGTGAGGCTTGAGCCGGAAAATTTCATTACGATCATGCTCAATCGTGACATTGCAGCCGGTCGAGCAACCTGTACAAATTGA
>JAESQU010000050.1 GCA_016764995.1 SAR324 cluster bacterium
AATCGGCGTTGCGGCCGCTGTTTGCGGAAAAACTTTTTATGAAACGGATCCGGAAATTTCGGAAGCAATTGATTTTATCGAATATTATCCGCATTCCTTGAGTTTGCTGGAAAAACAAACCTCGCTGAAATTGTCACCGCTGGGGGTGGTTTTGGTGATTCCGCCGTGGAATTTTCCGATTGCGATTCCGACCGGAGGAGTTGCTGCGGCATTGGCTTGCGGAAATACCGTTCTGTTTAAACCTTCGCCGCTGGCTTTTCCGTTGGGTGCCGAGATCGCAAACTGTTTTTGGGATGCCGGAATTCCACGTGAAGCATTGCAACTTGTGACGTGCGAGGACGGCGAACCGATCCAAACGCTTTCCGGACATCCGGACGTGGACGCCATCATTTTCACCGGAGGTACTCAAACCGCGCTGAAGTTACTTGAAAATCGTCCCGATGCAGAATTGTCGGCGGAAACCGGTGGGAAAAACGCGACCATTGTCACCGCCATGGCTGACCGTGACCAGACGATCGAACACGTTTTACATTCCGCGTTCAGTCACAGCGGACAAAAATGTTCGGCAACTTCGCTGCTGGTGCTTGAGGCTGAAGTTTACGAAGATGAAACTTTCCGCAAGCAATTGCTGGATGCAATTCAAACCTTGAAAGTTGGCTCGGTTTGGAATTTTTCAAACAAAATGGGACCGCTTATCCGGGAACCGCTCGCAGATTTACAAACAGGTTTAGAAACTTTGGAACCAGGCGAAAGCTGGGCTTTACAGGCAAAATGCGATGATGCAAATCCAAAACTTTGGCCTCCTGCAGTGAAGTGGGGTGTGTGCCGTGGGAGTTTTTCGCATCAAACTGAATTTTTCGGACCGCTGCTTTCGGTGATGCGGGCGGAGTCGCTGGAAGACGCAATCGAAATTGTCAATGACACAGATTATGGTTTGTCCTCCGGACTCGAAAGTTTGGATCCGCGTGAGCAAAAAATATGGATGGAAAAAATTAAAGCGGGCAACCTTTACATCAACCGAGTAACGACCGGTGCGGTTGTGTTGCGTCAATCATTTGGCGGCATGGGACTTTCCGCTATCGGCGCAGGAATCAAAGCCGGAAGTCCGAATTATACCGTGCAGTTTTGCCGGATCGAGGAAAGCGCAGCACCGACGCAAGGTCCTTTGCGGGAGGAATCCAGCTTGCATTATCTAGCGCGAAACTGGCAGTCGCAACTCGCCCGTAATAAAGATTTTTCTGCTGAGCATCCGGAAGAAATTCGCCACGAATTGCAAAAAACTATTCAGGCAATTTACAGTTGTCTCTTTCAATATGAACGTGAATTTTCCGGAGAGCAGGATTTTTTCAGGTTACGCGGACAGGACAATTTATTCCGCTACCTGCCAGTCGGCAAAGTTACTGTACGTTTGCATCCGGACGATGGTCTATTTGAAACACTGATCCGGATTGCCGCCGCACGGATTGCAAAGTGTAAAGTGGAAGTCAGCTTGCCTCCGGAATTGAAAAATTATGTCAGCGAATTCCTGACCGGAACTGAAGGAAAACGCCTGTGCGATTCTGTCGAAATCTGTACTGAAAGCGATGAAGAACTCGCCGAACGATTTTTGATAACAAACATGACATCCAAAATCGACCGTCTGCGCTACGCCCATCCCGACCGTGTTCCAAAAACAATTCATCAAGCCGCCGCCAAATTGGGCAAACACATTTCCCGTCACGTTCCACTCGCGGAAGGCCGCATCGAAATGCTGCGATATTTACGCGAACAAAGTATTTCCGTCGATTATCACCGCTACGGTAATTTGGGCGAACGTGAAGTTTGAAATTTCTTGACATTATTTATTGAAAACAAAAAAAGAAAGTAGACTATTTCATCCCCTCACCGTAAAATTCTTAGAGTAAGAAAAACAAAACTGTCACCATAATTGACTTTACGCACATGCCTTATTCTCCTCCTGAAACGCAACACCTGGATAGTATCCTGCCGACGGAACCGCTTCTACTGATGGGAGCAGGGCCCGTGCCGATTACTCATGCGGTAGCCCGCGCAAATGGAGTTGTGATAAATCACTTGGGTGAAACAATGGATGCAGTGATCAGCAATGTCAAACTGATGGGGCGTTATGCATTTCAGACAGTTTCAGACAAAATTATAGGCGTTTCTGGACCGGCTTCCGCGGCTATGGAAATGGCGATCACAAATTTGCTTTGGCCTGGCAGAAGCGTTTTAGCTTTGTCTATGGGAACATTCAGTGGACGTATGGTGGAAATGGCTGAAGGTGTCGGGGCAGACGTAACTGTGCTAAAATCAGCAGGAATTGAACCTGTCCGCGCAGAACAAGTCCGGGAAGCATTGTCCAAAAATCACTATGATGTGATCACAATGGCGCAGGGAGAAACTTCCTGTGGTGTAGAAATGAAATGTTTGCCGGAAGTCGCCCGGTTAGCTAAAGAACATGGTGCGCTTGTGGTAGTGGATGCGGTTTGCACCTTGACCACGATGCCCATGCAAATGGATGAGTGGGGAGTTGATGCTGCCATTGCCGGAGGTCAAAAAGGCTTATCTTCGATTCCGGGCGTTTCATTGATTGCATTTTCGGAAAATGCATGGGAGGCGATTGAGTCCCGAAAAGAACGGCAACCGCACTGGTGTTTGGACGCATTACGAGCGCAAACATTTTGGGGTGCACAACAGTACCACTATACGGCACCGGTTCCAGGAATTTTGGCTTTGCATGAGGCGCTGCGGCAAATTTGTGAAGAAACTCTGCCTGTACGTTTTGAACGTCACCGAGTCAGTTCCATTGCTTTACAGTCAGGAATTGAAACAATGGGATTGAAACTCTTTGTCCCGATAAAAGACCGGCTCAATTCGGTTGTAGCGATCCAAACTCCGAAAGACACCGAAAGCGCACAAATCCGAAAAATCATGTCCAAGCGTTTCAATGTAGAGGTTTCCGGAGCATTCGGTTTGGACATTCTGCGCATCGGTCAGATGGGTGAACAATGCCGTTCCCACAACCTTTTTAAAGTTCTCTATGCACTCGGCATGAGTTGCCGCCAACAAGGTGTTGATCTGGACGTAAGTCTGGGAATGGCGGAGTTGGAACGTAATTTGGTGATTGATCCTGAAAATTTAGTGGACTGAAAAATTGAATGAGACCCTCCTCTCTCACCCGCCTTATTCGCGCAAAAGCAAGAGAACTTGGTTTTGAGTTGGTTGGCGCCATTCCTGTTTCACGCAGTAAAACCATAGACGTATATAATTCGTGGCTCAAAAAAGGTTACGCAGGATCAATGACTTATCTGGAACGCCACGCGGAATTGAAAGAAGATCCGCGCCGCTTGCTTCCGGAAACGATGTCTTTGCTCGCGCTAGGTTTTAATTATAAAACTGTCGATCCTTCCGAAAAAGTAAACAATCCTGACATCGGCTGTATCAGTCGGTATGCGTGGGGTGATGATTATCACGAGCTGATTCGTAGCAAACTTCTTGTTCTCGAAAACTATCTTTGTCAGGAATTAAATGCCGGAAATATTTCTCGGAGTTTTGTTGATTCCGGACCAGTTTTGGAGCGTGAACTCGCGCAACGCGCCGGACTTGGCTGGATTGGCAAACATTCCAATTTGATTAACTGGAAAAAAGGCTCATGGTTTTTTCTGGCGGAACTACTGGTCGATGTTCCGCTGGAAGCAGATTTGCCCTTTACTCGTGTGGACTGCGGAACCTGCACAATTTGCATTGAAGCCTGTCCCACCGACGCTATTATCGCTGATCGTACTTTGGATGCGAGGCTCTGTATTTCCTATTTGACTATTGAGTTGAAAGGGGCAATTCCTGTTGAACTGCGTCCAAAAATGGGCAATCTTATTTTTGGCTGTGACATTTGCCAGGAAGTTTGTCCGTGGAACAGGGAAGCTCCGAAATCTCCTGAACCCGGACTTCGACCACGTCCGGAAAACGTGTCGCCGCAACTGGTTGACTTGATGAAATTGGATCAAACAGCCTTCAGACAACGTTTCCGGAATAGTCCAATTAAGCGGACAAAGCGCAGGGGATTCTTACGCAATGTTGCGGTAGCTCTAGGAAACTGGGCGCATGTGGATGCAATTCCCGCCTTAAGTTTAGGGCTTTTTGATGAAGAAGCACTGGTACGTGCTCACTCCGCATGGGCACTTGGACGTATCTCGGATTTGCAGGCAAAAACTAAACTGGAAGAAGCGAAATTAACAGAAACAGATCCGGAAGTTTTGCGCGAAATTGAAGCAGCGCTTGGTGTTTTTGAAATACTTTGATCAGCTGTCTGGAATTGTATTTGTTTTTTTGACTCAACACTTTAGAATTAAAGTACAGAAAAATTTGGATCCACTTTTCTGTTTCAGAAATTCCGGCAAAAAATATTTAGCAAAATATTTTCAGTTGCTGATTTTCTGTAAACTCACACCAAAGATTTTAAGAAAAAAATAAATGCATATTATATTACTCGGTCCACCAGGTTCCGGAAAAGGCACACAAGCTAAAAATATTGCCAGTGAATACGGTTTTGTACAGCTTTCCACCGGAGACATGCTTCGTGCCGCAGGTAATTCCGGATCTAAACTTGGTTTGCAATTGAAAGCGGTAATGGACGAAGGCAAGCTGGTTTCAGATGAAATCGTGATTGGAATTGTGCAGGAGAGAATTTTTCAAAATGACTGTGCCGCAGGTTACATGCTAGACGGTTTTCCGCGAAATCTGTTGCAGGCCAAGAAACTGGATACAATGCTTGCAGGGCAAAACCAGCAAATTGACTTAGTGATTCGGTTGTGTGTAAACGATGAGGTAGTGGTCCGTAGAATTGCTGGACGCCGCTTTCATGTGGCCAGTGGGAGAAGCTACCATGTTGAGTTTAACCCGCCTGAAAATGAAGGAAAAGATGATCTTACTGGGGAAGCACTAATTCAGCGTGCTGATGATAATGAAGATATTGTCAAATCCAGACTAAACATCTACCGTGAGCAAACCGAACCACTGGTCAAGTACTACGAAGAAAAAAGTATACTTGTAACGATAGAAGGTATGGGTACTCCGAATGAAATTTTTGCCAAAATCAAAGTGGCTCTCGCTCAACACAGTTAGGATTAACTATGACAGCTTGGCGAAATGATTTGCTTAAAACATCACTCACAGAATTTCCTCTCACAGGTGATATTGAAATTTTGGCAGCAGAACTTAGCGGATTTCATCAAGACCCCGCGTATAGAATTATTGTTGCGACTGCACTTCAGCATTCAGCGATACTACTAACCTCAGATAAAACAATCTTGTCATGGGATGGTCCGTTAAAGAGCTGGGACATCCGACAATAAAGAAATAAAATATTTTGTAAATGAAAACTGAAGCTGAAAAATACGACGTACTCGTGATAGGCGGAGGCCATGCCGGCTGCGAAGCTGCGTTGGCCGCCGCAAGAATGGGTGCGGAAACATTGCTAATTACTTTGATGCGTGATTCAATTGCGCAAATGTCATGCAATCCTGCCATTGGCGGAATTGGAAAAGGACATTTGGTAAAGGAAATTGACGCGTTAGGTGGTGAAATGGGCAAGGTTGCTGATGCGACAGGGATTCAGTTTCGTGTGCTAAATGCTTCCCGTGGCGCTGCTACTCGCGGCTCCCGCTGTCAGTCAGATTTTCTTGCTTACAAAAAAGTCATGCGTCAAGTACTTGAGAAAGAATCCGGACTAACAATAGTAGAAGGTCTGGCTGAAGAATTATTATTTCAGGGAAATCAGGTGGTGGGACTCCGTACAGAAAATGAGGAGTACTTTGCGGAAACAGTAATTGTAACCACAGGAACATTTCTCAATGGTTTAATACACCGAGGTAAGGAAAGAGTTGATGCAGGAAGAGAGGCTGAGCCTTCCGCCAAAAGATTGTCTTTGTCGCTGGCAGATCAGTCGTTGAAACTGGGGAGAATGAAAACCGGTACGCCCGCACGTCTTGATAAACGCAGCATTGACTGGAGCAAACTTGGAATTCAACCTGGAGATGAACAGCCGAAAAAGTTTTCTTTCTGGGATTCAGAGATTTTATTGCCACAAGTTCCGTGTCACATTGCATATACAAATGAACGTACTCATCAGATCATCAAAAATAATCTGAGCAAGTCTGCGCTTTACGGTGGAGAAATAACCGGAATTGGTCCACGTTACTGTCCTTCGATTGAAGACAAAATTGTTAAATTTGCAGACAAAAATCGGCATCAGGTTTTCATGGAACCGATGGGTTATGCAGACGATAGTTTGATGATCTATCCAAACGGACTTTCCACCAGTTTGCCAACCGAAGTTCAGTACGAATTTTTACGCAGCATTGAGGGTTTGGAAGAAGTTGAAATTATTGTGCCGGGTTATGCAATCGAATACGATATGTTTGATCCAACTCAATTGAAAGCGACACTGGAATTAAAAGCAGTCAAAAATCTTTATCTTGCAGGCCAAATCAACGGCACAACAGGTTACGAGGAAGCTGCCGCTCAAGGTTTGATGGCAGGAATTAATGCGGTTTTGAAAGTGCGCAAAAAACAGCCATTTATTTTACAGCGAAATGAAGCGTATATCGGTGTGATGATAGATGATTTGATCACACGCGGAGTTATTGAACCTTATCGGATGTTCACCTCAAGAGCGGAATACCGGCTGCATTTACGTGAAGACAATGCCGACTCACGTTTAAGTAAAAAGGGTTGGGAACTAGGGATCTTACCTGAAAAATACTATCAGAAGTTTCAGAAAAAACAGTATGAAATTAATAAGTTGTCCGGAATAGTAAAAGCAGAAAGGATTTCTCCAACTAAAGCGGTTCAAGCAGAATTACTGAAACTTGGCGAGTCTCCTCTCAAAACGGCAGCCAAAGTTTCAGACTTGTTGAAGCGCCCAAAACTTAATATTGAAAGATTACTTGGCTGTGATTCCATCGGCGAAAAAATAGACTGGAATGCGTATTCTCCGGTTGTGCGAGAACAGGTGGAAATCGAGATCAAGTATGCTGGTTATTTGTCCAGGCAAGATCAAGAATTAAAGCACATTAACAAACTCGATCGGATTGCTCTTCCGGACGATTTACAATTATCCGTAATTCCGGGACTTTCACGGGAAGTCCGGGAAATTTTAGAAAAAACAAAACCGGACACACTTGGACAGGCCAGTCGACTAACCGGAATGACGCCTGCGGCAATTACGATTTTGCGGGTTCATTTACGGACCAAAAAAGCAGCTTAACTCACTGATTGATGTCGAACTTAACCAGCGCTTCAACGTCGCATCGCCTCGGTGTTATCAGCATTTTGGTAGCTCTTCCTTTTGTCAGTTTGACAGGACTCTTTGGCAAGTTTCTAACTCTTTCTCCATTATTGATAGTACAGGGACGGACAGTTTTTGCCTTTGGAACATTATTACTGGCATTGTTCGTTTTACGTAAAAGAATATTTTTCAAGGATTTTCGAGAATGGCTCTGGCTGATGGTAAGTGGAAGCATCCTTGGCGTACATTGGATTGCGTTTTTTCAGGCAATTCAAGTTTCTACTGTAGCGATTGGTTTACTCTCTTTTGCAAGTTATCCATTATTCACTACTCTGCTGGAACCACTGTTTTTCCGTGAATCTCTACAACGCAGGAATGTCTTTGCGGCATTGATCGTGATTTGCGGTTTAGCCCTGATGGCCACCTCAACAGAAGATACGAACGCAATTATTTCCGGTTCCGTTGTACAAGGTTTGTTATGGGGATTGCTAGCAGGATTAGGCTTTGCCGTGCTGACCTTACTGAATCGTGATCATGTAAGAAATCATTCACCGTTGTTGCTCACATGCTGGCAAAATGGCTTTGCCGCATTGGTGCTTTTGCCCTGGTCTTGGTCTGAATCATGGATTATCAGTGCTGAAGAATGGGGTTTATTGTTTGTTCTTGGAGTTGTTTGTACAGTAGGAGGTCACACCTTGTTGATCAACGGCCTGCGTCACGTCCGCGCTCAAGTGGCGAGTTTGCTGATTGCCGGACTGGAGCCGGTTTTCGCGATTGTGTTCGCACTCTTTCTGCTGAGAGAAATTCCTTCCGTACAAACATTGCTCGGTGGTATTTTGATTGTCGGCACCACTGTTTTCATGACGAGAAAGTCGAATTAATAAGTAAATCAAGTAAAAACAGATATTTAAAAATAAAAGAAATCAGAAATTTAAATGATGAAAGATTCTGATAAAAAGAACGCTAGAGATGATTCTGCGTCTGACATCGTAAAATATATTCCTTCTGCTGCAGATTTGGCTAAAAAACCAATTGGGCTGAGAAAAAAAATAAAAGTGGTGCCGGAGGAAAATACTAATGAATCAAAGTATCAAAGTGGAAAAAAGTTAAAGCATCAAAGTGCAGGTACCTCTGATATTGAAAGTGGCAAATTCTCCGCTGAAAAAACTTTTACTCGACTTCCCTGGAAAAGACAAAGCAACGTTTGGACGAAATCAACAGAGGTACATACTTTTGGCCCTCCGCCAAAAACATCAAAAAAATTAAAACAGCGACGGTCTGCTTCTCAAAAAAATATGAGTTGCGAGTCTTTTGGTGAACAGGGGAAACTCATGCTTGACGCACTGCGGATTCCGGAAAAGGACCGAAGTTCTTACGATGTCACACATGGTTTTCATCCCTATCCAGGTCGGTTCCATCCAGATTTACCAAAGATATTGCTCAAAGAATTCCCCGCAGGAAGTAAAGTTTTTGATCCTTTTATGGGTGGAGGTACAGTTTTGCTTGAGGGACTGCTTTGGCAGCATCAGGTTTTTGGAAACGATCTCAATCAAATTGCCAACATGGTGGCAAAGGAGCGTTGTCGTTGGATTTCAGAAAAAAATGCTGTCCGTGTATGGCAAGCATTTGAGGATGTGAAGGAGCGGGTTAAAACCCGAAGTTTGGAAAAACGGAGTGTACATCGCCAAAATATAAATTGGCTCAATAAATTTCATCCACCATATCTATTTGTTGAACTTTTACATTGGATTGACGGAATTGAAAATCTGCGTACAACAAATGAGCGTGATACTTTGCGCGCGGTCTTTTCAAGTTTGATTGTAAAATTTTCCAATAAAATTTCAGAGACTTCCGAATTCACAAAACCTCCTTCTTTTCCAAAAGGCGCGGTTGGAAAATGGATGGAACGAAAAACGCAGGAATTACTTAAAAATCAACTTGAACTGGCGAAAAAAATTCCAAATACGAGTCCGGCCATTTTATGGAATGAGAACATTTTGCAATTGGGGGGTCCGGAAGAAAACTCAATTGATTGTACCATTACGAGTCCACCTTTTCCGGGAACTTATGATTATCTTGAACTGCATGAACTAAGGATGAATTGGCTTGATTTTCCCACAGAGCCGATGGCCACCGGTGAAATTATAAGCCGTAATTATACTCCAAAACAATGGAAACAAGTTTTTCGGGAGTTTATGCTGAAACTTCGCCGCTGGACTGCTGAAGAAGGAGTCTGTTATCTGCTGTTAGGTGACTGGATTGAGAACAATGAACGTGTCAGTGGTTTGGAATTTACAAACAAATACTCTGATAGCGTTGGTTGGAAAGTGGCGGGTAGTGCTTCAGTACAACGCGAAATATTTGATTCAAACCTGCGTCTTGCTTTTGGAGATTCAGGGAAGTGGGAACACCTGATAATGTTACGACAATAAGAAAAGAATCAGTCCTTTCTTTCAACAACATCGTTGTCAGGATCAATCAGGAGCGTACGTTTTTTGCCTAAATTATGTATCTTCAGCACCAAATGTCCTTCAGCTACATCATCAAATCCATCGTCATCCATGAAGGCACGCATGGTGATTAGACCGCTAAATCCTTGGTCGGTTATACTTGGCGGATCAAGACCAACCAAAACACGGGCGAAGCCTCTTTTATCCAATAAAAATCGCTTCGGTAGCCGAATCCTTTTGTAATCACTTTCAAAAAGCACA
>JAESQU010000051.1 GCA_016764995.1 SAR324 cluster bacterium
ATAAACCTTGTAGGTACCGTCCGCAAGTCCCGTGGCAGGTAGGTTGGTGTCGGTGTCAGCCGAGCTGATGGTAACACTGTTCTGCTGGTTGTCTGCAGCCCCCGTGATGCTGGCAAGATTACTGACCGAGACAGTGGTGTTGACCAGGTAGGCCGTGCCGGTCTCTGTGCTCCGTACCACGGCATTGCCGGAGTTAGTAAAGGTGGCAGTGGTGACGCTGGCAGTCGGTGGCGTGGTGTCAGCTGTTGTACTTGTGTCATCAGTGGAGCCTGTAGTGTCAGTAATACTGTTGAGACGTACATCTGTTTCAGATGTCTGAGGGGCCCATGTTGTTCCATTTGTAGAGCTGAATATTTTTCCATCGTTACCCACTGTTACGAAGACATTGTTTCCGTAGGCGACTCCACGGAGATCTTTTGTTGTCCCAGAATTTCTGCTATCCCATGTTTCTCCTGAAATTTCTGCTGAAACAATAATTCCATAGGGCTGATGTCCATCTATATCTGCGTCATTGACACCCGTAACGGTGACTGTTTGAGCGACATTATAATTAGCCGAATTGAAAGTCAGGGTTGCCGGACTGACAGTACCTTCTGAGGTATTGCTGCTTGAAACACTGACTGTAACATCTTCAGTCGGAGCTGCACTCAGAACAATATCGAATGTTGAAGTTGTACCGTCTTCTGCGGTATGTCCTGAAATGTTGCTGATAGTGTAGAATTCACTGGTCGGAGCTGTCGGAGCTGCAGGAGTAGCCGGAGCCTGAACGGTTAATGCCCCTGCATTAGTGAGTGTGCCACCAAAAGTCGCATTACCGTTAATGTCTAATGAACCTCCACTTTTGACTTCTACATTCCCGCTAATTGGTCCTTCAAAGCCGCTCCAAGATACGATATTCCCTGCGCTAATGATATAGTCCAAGGCCAAATTCGATCCGCATCCGGATTGTGCACTGCCATTGTATGTACCAAATGTAGATTGTTCTGTGAGATCTCCGTCGGTGGTGGAAAAACATTCGTTGGATGTTGCCTGCAGCATGGTAAACAAAGCTCCGCCACCAAGTACCAGAAGCACAAGCAGGTAACGAGGTTTCAGAATTTTGTTAAAATTTAGCATAACATTTAGCTAACGTTCTCTTCAATTGACACTATTAAGTTTCATAAAGATCACAGAATTATTAAATGATTGCTGCTTAAAAAGTTGTCATTCCCGCGAAAGCGGGAATCCAGGAACTTGTTACTGTCTGAAATAATGGATTCCAGCTTTCGCGGGAATGACAAAAAAGTGTACCATTTGGACTTTTTACAGTTCATCATTAAAACAATTTAACTCAGAGCCACCGAGTTCACTGAGAAAATAATAAAAACTGATCTCTGTGTTCTCTGTGACTCTGTGGTTGCACACCTTTAGCGTAGTTTTTGACTTTTTGCGAATTCATCAAAAGTTATTCTACCACAGAATTCTGCATTGAACCAGTCCACTGCAGCAAAGTTGAAGACAGATTGTCTCCGATTGAAATATTGTCTGAACGTACAATTGAATTATTGTCAACCTGAATAAAAAATACCGCCTGAGGATTTGTTGCTTCAGTAGTGGACACGTTATTATCATCCTTAAAATCATAAGGCCCATAAGTAATGTTATCGCTCAATCCCGGGCCAGACAAAACAAGTTTAAAATTCTGCACATCTGTTTCACTCACATCCTCAATGTAAACAAGATAAGTTCCGTTACCAACTTTTTTACTGTCGGTTGCCCAAACTTGCACCTCTTTATCAGAGGGACTGTTGCCATCCTGCAGCTGGACCACGTCACCGGTTTCTGAATATTTTTTATTTGCGGCATTGCTGTAAACCCAGTAGCGGTTACCACGTAACGTATTATCAAAACTTCCATTAGTGGTTTCTTCATTATATGACCAATCCGGAAAATAGTATGAGTGCAGATCCGGATCAAGTCCGTCAGTCCAGGTAAGAGTCAGGCACATAGTGTTGGAATCAACACACGCATCATAGTCAATTGTGCCCATTGTCTGAGTCTTTGATTTTTTATTAACAGTAAGAATCACTTGAAGTTCATTTGATCCGTGAACAAGTGGAATGGATGTGGCTGTAGAAAATAATGTGGTGTAAGTTACATTGTCGGCACCTTCAGTTTTAAACCAGCTTGAGAGAGCAATCGGCGGCGAAACATCCACGAGGGAACTCAGACCAACCCGTTTTACCTGCATCAGGGACAGAACCTGAGTGACATTATCTTTTTGCGCGATCGGTATATTGAGCACAAGCGTCCCGCCGGCTTTCGCATAAGCTGTTGTACCTTCCTGCGTAATTGTCATGTTGTCAAAACTCAGCCAGTTAAGATCCACCATATTCGGTGTCAATTTAACATCCAGAGTTTCTGTCACACTGCTTACCAGGAATGCCTGCGTGATGGGAAAAAATCCTTGCAAATCAATATCATAACTATAAGATGTGCTGCCTTTGTAAACAACATTGGAAAACACCACAGACTTGCTCGCGTTGTCTGCAGAAGTAATTGTAAATGACTGGTTATCCATCAACTGACCGGACGCCGAATAGAGCTTGACTGTACCCGTGCTGCCTACAGGCATTCCCGCACTGCTCAAACTGCCGATTTTGAAAGTAACGGTTGAATAAGAGGTAGTCCAAAATTCAACTGCAATGGTTTTAGCAGTTGTTGCTTTATCAATCGTAAAAATTCCGGATTCTCCAAATCCCTCAGGTGCATTGGTTCCTACGCCTAAAATAGCATCTGTAGCTTCACTGAGAGAGAGAGAGAGAGGATTAGTTTCACGAAAAAAATAGAGACATAGTTTAACTTGTGTATCCAGAGGCACCACAAATGTCGCGCTGTAAGTACTAATGTCAACAAGCGTCCGGTACCATACAATTCCTGAACCTGCTAAAATTTCTTTACATTGCGGAAAGTTTGAACCAGGAACAGCAGATACCACCCCTGCCAAAATGGTTTTTGCTTCACTGCTGGTCATGCTTGGCGCCAGTTGCGAGCGTCCCGTTTTACGATGCGACACATCTTCCAGGCTGATTTCCAGCGACGCAAAACCGTTGGTTTCCGTTTCGACTTCTGCACAGGACACAGCAAACACGA
>JAESQU010000052.1 GCA_016764995.1 SAR324 cluster bacterium
GTTTTTAACACTCATGGTTGCGGCATTTATTCTGATTGACACAGAACGGATTTTAGCTTTCTGGCGTTCGCTTGTGCCAAAGCAGTATCATGCACGTTATAATGATTTGCTGAAAAGTCTGGATAAAGGTTTGAGTGGAGTTGTGCGTGGTCAATTGATTATTTGTTTGATCAATGGAGTTTTGACTTTTATTGGTTTGCTGCTGATTGGTGTTCCGTTTGCTTTCACGCTCGGACTGGTGGCCATGGTTTTTTCATTGATTCCCATCTTTGGTACTATTCTTTCGAGCATTCCAATTGTGATTATGGGACTGACTATTTCGTTAAGCACAGGTTTGTTTGCGCTGGGTTGGATTTTGTTGATTCATTTTATTGAAGGAAATTTTCTCAATCCAAAAATCATGGGCACGGCTGCACAAATACATCCCGCCATAATTGTGTTTGTCCTCGTCACAGGAGAGCACATGGCGGGAATCGCGGGCGCGTTGTTGGCGGTTCCGGTCTATTCCATTCTGCAAACTTTTTTCTTCTTCCTTAAATCGATGGTTGATGAACTGGAAAACGATGCCGCCGTGGTAGTGGAATCCTCAAACTAAGAATTTTTTAGGAATTGTTTATTTTTAAAACCTGATGTCAGAATTTGTAAAATTTGCCCACGAATTGGCCGACGCGTCAGGAAAGGTGATCCGTAAATATTTTCGTACAAAAATGACGGTTGAAGACAAAGCCGACGACAGCCCGGTTACGGTGGCGGATCGTCAAACGGAAACGGTTATGAGGAAGATGATTTCAGAAGAATATCCGGATCATGATATTCTGGGCGAAGAACACGGATATGAACCGACGGGAAGCAGATGGAAATGGGTGCTGGATCCGATCGACGGCACTCGGAGTTTTGTTGCCGGAATGCCGATATTTGGCACACTGATTTCCCTGCTGGATGAGGATGTTCCGCAATTTGGAATTATTGATATTCCGATTTTACGCGAGCGCTGGGTTGGAATCCGGAATAAAGAAAGTGTTTTTTATGCGGATCAGCATGGAGGAAAACCGCAACCCTGCAACGTTTCTGGACAGAAAATAATCGAGCAGTCCATTCTATACAGCGCCGATCCGGCAATGTTCAACTCTTTGCAAAAACCAGGCTTTGATCAAATTGCCGCTCAAGTAAAAATGACACGTTTCGGTGGAGATTGTTACAGCTACGGATTGCTGTCTTCCGGATACATAGATTTGGTGGTTGAGGCGGATCTCAAAATTCATGATGTGATGGCGCTTGTTCCGGTGGTTGAAAATGCAGGCGGTGTCATCAGTGACTGGCAGGGCAACAACTCCTTTGATGATGATTGGGATGGCTGTCTAGTCGCCGCTGCCACACAGGAATTACACACGCAAGCCCTGAGTTTGCTGCAGAATCCTTAACTCTTTTCCTAAAAAAACTATGCAAATTTCTCGCTTCCCCCGTCTACATTTCGCCCACTTGCCAACTCCACTTGAACCACTTGAAAATTTGAGTAAGCTTCTCGGCGGGCCAAAACTCTTTATCAAACGTGACGACTGTACCGGACTTGCCACTGGGGGCAACAAAACCCGTAAACTCGAATTTCTGCTGGGTGAGGCACAGCAAAAAAACGCGGATACAATCATTACTCAGGGCGCAACACAATCCAATCATGTGCGGCAGACTGTCGCGATTTCCGCCAAGTTAGGATTGCGCTGCGAAGTTTTGCTGGAGCACCGTACAGGCAGCGATGATCCGGACTATCTCGAAAATGGTAATGTTTTGCTGGATCGTCTATTTGGCGCAAATATCCACTCGGTTCCAGCCGGAACTGATATGGATGCGGCGATGCAGGAAATGGCGGATGATATCAGCAAAAACGGCGGCAAACCCTACATCATTCCAGGCGGCGGATCGAATCCTACCGGTGCGCTCGGTTATGTTAATTGCGCTATGGAATTGGTGGGACAGCTCAACGACCGCAGTTTGAAAATTGATCATCTGGTTACTGCGACCGGAAGCGCCGGGACACAATCCGGACTTGTAGCAGGCCTGGAAGGAACACGCAGCGGAATTCCTGTTTTGGGAATTTGCGTGAGTGCTGACAAAGAAACTCAGGAGGAAAAAGTGTTTGCTCTGGCCGAAAAAACCGCGGAATTTCTCGGAATTCCAGGCAGTATCAAACGTGAAGCAGTCGTGGCGAATGGTGACTATGTCGGGCCGGGTTATGGATTGCCCACAGACGGAATGATTGAAGCCATCGAATTGCTGGCTCGTGAAGAAGGAATTCTGCTCGATCCGGTTTATTCCGGAAAAGGAATGGCTGGACTGATCGACCTCGTGCGTAAAGGAGAATTCCGTAAAGATGAAAACATTGTCTTTCTCCACACCGGCGGTTCCGCGGGTTTGTTTGCCTACCGAAAAACTTTTACTGCATGAATCCGTATTCACTGGATCGCACAGAAAAGTTCACTGAAACAGAAAATAATTTCAGTTTTAGAATTATTTTCTTCTTAAAGACAGATAAACCTGCAAAAGTTAAAAACTGTGCAAAAGGTGTTTAACCACAGAGTACACAGAGGACTGTTCTTATTGTCTTTTCTCGGTGATCTCTGTGGCTCTGTGGTGATTTTATTACGATTCTGTACTTTTTAATAGGCCATCAAAGACTAATATGCCAAAGAAAAACGACTTACAAAAAATTGAAAACTTTGTCATCTTTCAAACCGAAACAGGCAAAGTAAATGTTGAAGTCTTTTTTCAAAACGATACACTTTGGCTAACTCAAAAAACAATGGCTGAGCTTTTTGAAAAAGGAAGAAGTACCATGACAGAGCATCTTTCTAATATTTTTGATGAAGGGGAGCTTGACGAAAATTCAGTATGTCGGGATTTCCGACATACTGCCACCGACGGAAAAACTTACAATACCAAATATTACAATTTGAGAGCCATTACAGCAGTCGGTTACAGAGTAAACTCACATAGAGCCACAGAGTTTAGAAAATGGGCCACAGAAATCCTTCACGAATATATCATCAAAGGTTTTGCTATGGATGATGAACGGCTGAAGCAGATGAAGCATTTTGGTAAGGATTATTTCGATGAAATGCTGGAGCGCATTAGAGAAATAAGACTTAGCGAAAGGCGGTTCTATCAAAAAATTACTGATATTTTTGCTCTGTCAACTGATTATAACCCCAATGAAAAAACCACAAAGGAATTTTTTGCGACAACCCAAAATAAATTACACTGGGCAATTCAGGGAAAAACAGCCGCAGAAATAATTTACAATGAGGCTGATGCCACTAAAACTTTTATGGGGTTAAAATCCTGGAAACATGCTCCGGGCGGTAAAATACTCAAATCAGATGTAAGTGTTGCTAAAAACTATCTTGCAAAGGAACACCTAAAGCAATTGGAAAGATTGGTTACCGCTTACCTTGATTTGGCCGAAAACAGAGCAGAACGTGGCATTGTGATGAATATGAAAGATTGGATTTTCTTTTTGGAGAAATTTTTGGAATTATCAGACTATCCGATTTTAAAAGACAAAGGCAAAATAACGGCACTGGAGGCAATGCTAAAAGCTGAAGCTGAATACGATAAATTCAGGGTTTTTCAAGACCAAAACTATGTTTCTGATTTCGACATAGAAATAAAAAAACTCCGAATTAAAAACGAAAAAGAGACTCAATAGAAGACAAGCTTTGCGGGTAATATAAAAAAACAGTGCCTTTTTTACCTTTTACCTTAGTGCCTTTGTACCTTTGGCCTCAGTACCTTTGAGCCTTAGTGCCTGAGTGCCTTTTTGGAGAAACTATTTAAAACAATTTTTTTAATATGATCCGCTTCATCA
>JAESQU010000053.1 GCA_016764995.1 SAR324 cluster bacterium
AAATGCCTCATACGCCCTGACAAAATCCTGTGTCTGCATACAAATCGCCTGGGCTTGAGCTTCGGATTCTATGGCCTGCTCGATGCTCATACTCCATTCCTGATTGAGCATGGTTTTGGTTATGCCATGTGCGAAATTGGGACCAGCGGCTAACTTTGCGGCCATCTCCTGGGCCTCTTTCAGAAGTTTGTCAGTTTCATGCAGTTGATTAAAAAATCCCCAGCGTTCTGCTTCTTCACCACTCATATTTCTGCCGGAAAACAATAATTCCGCAGCACGTCCCTGACCGATAATTCGAGGAAGAATGGCACACGCACCCATATCACAGCCAGCTAATCCGACTCTTGAAAATATGAACGAAATTTTTGACGATGGTGTTCCCAGCCGTATGTCACTTGCCATCGCAAGAATTGCTCCGGCACCAACACAAATTCCGTCAATTGCAGCAATAACAGGCTGCGGACAATTTTTGATTGCCTTGACTAAATCTCCTGTCATGCGTGTAAAAGCCAGCAATTCCTTCATACTCATTTTTGTCAAGGGGCCGATAATTTCGTGTACATCACCACCGGAACAAAAGTTTCCACCGGTTCCGGTAATGACGACCGCTTTCACTTCTTCGGAATAAACAAGGTCTCGAAAAAGGTCGCGCATCTCAGCATAAGACTCAAAGGTCAGCGGATTTTTTCTTTCAGGACGATTAAGCGTCAGGGTGGCAACTCCGCAATCAAGTGACCAAAGAAAATGTTCAGGAATATTTTGTAATTCGTTTTTTGTTTTTCCAGGCATTAACTAACTCTATTTCGGTTGAATAATTTTTAGACTAATTTTTTGAAATGAACAAGTGTATCAATCCGTTCAATAAACTAAGAAATGACCGCAGTTGCTTCTATTTCAACTTTGGCTCTGTCTTCCATTAAACTGCTTACTTCGACAACAGACATAGCAGGGAAATGGCGTCCTACTTCTTCTCGATATTTTTGTCCAAGTGATTTTAAGGATGCCAAATATTCTTGTTTATCAGTGATGAACCAAGTCAATCTCGTAATATGTTCCGCACTTGCGTCGGCTTCTGCGAGAATGCTAATTATGTTGCGCAGGGCTTGTCCGGCTTGTTCGGCAAAGTCATCAGTCTGGAAAATCGAATTTTCATCCCAGCCAATTTGACCTGAGATAAAAATTTGCCTGCCTTCCGCGACAACGCCTTGAGAGTAACCTTTTGGTGATTCCCAACCTTCTGGAAGTAAAAATTTCATTTTTTTATTATATGATCTGCTTTGTAAGGTTGTATGTTTTTCATAATTAAATTCTTTAAAATATCAATGTCTTGACTATTTATTTAGCTTTAATATTTTTAAGGGTTACTTTTCTAAGCTGGTTTAATAAGCTCACCAGCATATTTAATTCATCATATTTCAAATCTTTAAATATATTGATCAGCCACTTTTCATGTTCAGCAACCATTTTTTGAAAAAAAGTCGCCCCTTTTTCGGTCATCTCAACTAATTTAACACGTCGATCTTTTGCTGACAGCACATGTGTAATCAAACCTTCACGCGCCATACGGTTTACCAACCAGGTGACATTGCCGTTAGTAACCATCATTTGATTTGAAAGTTCTGTTTTAGTAAGCGGTTTTTCTGCATGATCCAAAGCAGACAACAAGTCAAACTGCGGCAAAGTTGAAGCAAAAGATTTATGCAACTGTGTACGTAAATAACGTTCTATTTCACCTGTACTTTTCAATAAACCTAACCACAAACGGATAATTTGTTTAGTATCCAACTGTTTTTCAGCTGAAACTGTCTTGGTGTTTTCCATCAAATAAAAGTTCCCATTTGCAATGCACGCTGTGTGTTGACTTCAAGCTGTCGCTTCCCTGCAAGGTACTGTATAGGCCACGCCTGATCGAGATGATTTTGGCGTGCTGCCGCGTGTAAAGTCCAATATGGATTGCTTAAATGAGGTCGTGCCAGACAACATAAATCTGCTCGGCCTGCGGCAATTATGGAATTGACATGATCGGTCTCAAAAATAGCACCAACCGCAATTGTCGGTACTTGCGCCTCATTACGGATACGATCCGAAAAAGGTGTTTGAAACATACGCCCATAGACAGGTTTTTCATTGACATTAGTTTGTCCTGAAGAAACGTTGATGATGTCTGCTCCTGCATCGTAGAACATTTTTGATATTATGACTGCTTCTTCGTCATCAATTCCGCCTTGCACCCAGTCGTGTGCAGAAATTCTCACAGAGATCGGTTTTTGCTTCGGCCAAACTGAGCGTATTGCTTCAAATACTTCAAGTGGATAACGCATTCTATTTTCTAAATTACCACCATATTCGTCTGTGCGTATGTTGGATAAAGGCGTTATGAAAGAGGAAAAAAGATAACCATGTCCGCAGTGAAATTCAAGCATATCAAAATTACATTCTTCCGCCATCTGCACTGCATTTACAAACTGGTTTTTAATTTCCAGCATTTCCATTTTGGAAAGTTCATGCGGAATTTGATCTTTGTAAGCAACCTCTGAAGGACCTACAATGGGCCAGCCTTCTTCCAATGCCATATCCTGTCCTTCCCACAAGATTTTAGTGGAGCCTTTGGGGCCGGCGTGTCCCAGCTGTAAAGCAATTTTTGCCTTGCTCTGCTGATGAACAAAATCAACTATCCGTGTCCAACCTTGCAGATGTTCTTTTTTATACATCCCTGTACATTTTGGCGTAATGCGGGCTTCCCTTGAAACATGTGTCATTTCTGTAAATATCAAACCCGCTCCGCCCAATGCACGGGAACCATAATGAACGAGGTGAAAATCCGAAACTGTTCCGTCTTCCGCGCTGTACATTGCCATCGGTGAAACTACAACGCGGTTGACAAGTTTCATCTCTCTTAAAGAAAAAGGTGTGAACATAGGCGAAATTGGTGTTGGAGTGGCTTTTCCGGTTGCATTTTCAGCAAATTCAAATTCCATCTTTTCGAGCCATTTTTTGTCACGTAAGCGTAAATTTTCATGACTTACACGCTGACTTCTGGTGAGCAAACTATAGGTGAATTGAGTTGTAGAAAAATTTGTATAACGGGGAATATTTTCGAACCAGGCAGTACTGTTTCGTGCGGCATTTTGCAGACGCAGGACTTCAATTTCACGTTCATCCTGATATTTCTTAAAGGCGCTTTGTAAATTGCTGTTTTGGTGGATGCATTCGGCCAGACCGATACCGTCTTCTAAAGCGAGTTTGGTTCCGGAACCGATTGAAAAATGAGCAGTGTGTACCGCGTCACCTAAAAGAACAATGTTCTGGTGATACCAGTGTTTACAGGTGACTCTGGGAAAATTCATCCAAACCGAAGAACCACGCAGATGTTTGGCATTTTCCATAAGAGAGTTACCGCCAAGATAATCCGCAAACAAGGTTTCCAGCTGGGCAACGGAATCTTCTTTGCTCATCTTTTCAAATCCGTACGCCGTCCATGTTTCCGGAGAACACTCGACAATGAAAGTGCTTAAATCCTCAGCGAATCGATAGGCATGGGCCCAAATCCAACCATGTTCTGTCTTGATGAAAATAAAAGTGAATGCCTCAAAAAGCCGTTGTGTTCCGAGCCAAATGAACTTGTTTCTGCGGAGATCTATATCCGGCTGGAAATACGTTGCATGCTGTGTCCGGATTTTACTGTTGATCCCGTCTGACACCACAATCAAATCGAACTCTGTATAAGGCTCAGAAGTTTCAACATGGGTTTCAAAAACCTGTTTGATGCCTAACTCTTCCGCTCGTTCCTGCAGAATGGTTAATAAACGGAGACGGCCTATTCCAATAAATCCATGACCTCCGGAACGAATAACCTTTCCGTGAATGTGTACTTCAATGTCATCCCAATAGGCAAAACTCTTACGGATTATTTCCGCGCTTTCCGGATCATTTGCTTGTAAATTTTCCAATGTCTGATCTGAGAAAACAATACCCCAACCAAATGTATCACGCGGTTTGTTTTGTTCAACGATGGTAATTTCATATTCCGGATTTCTCAGTTTCATCGAAATTGCAAAATACAGCCCGCCCGGACCTCCACCAATACATACTATTTTCATGACTTATCTCCGGATTTCTTGACTTTCTGACTCTTTTCAAAATGATGAATTGTACATTAGAAATATTTCCGTAATTATTGGTGCAGTACAATCAGGCCTAAAGGCAGTTGTGGAAACTGAATGTGCGCAGTCTACTCCCGAGCTTAGGAATTGTCAAACATTATTTTAAACTTAAAATAAATTTGGATAATATCAGCATCAAGTATTCCTTTTTCAGCCTTGAAAAGATGACAGAAAGAATATATTATCTTGTGTTTAATCCGCATTTATAAGAAAAAGACATGTAGCAATTTCAAAACTCTAATGAAATTCTTGTAGTTAATCTATTAGGGAACCGTAATTTTTTAATCAGGACAGGAGGAACTCATGCCAGCCAGCGCGACAAAAACAGTAAAATCAATTGGAATGAAAGATGCCGCATTATTCCGCCAACAGGTTTATATTGACGGTAAATGGTCTGACGCGGACAGCGGTGAGACTACCGAAATTACCAATCCATCAACCGGAGAAGTTTTAGGCACAGTTCCTAACTGTGGCGCCGCGGAAGCAAAACGGGCAATTGAAGCGGCAAACGCGGCTTGGCCGATGTGGCGTTCCAAAACAGCAAAAGAACGTGCTGTGATAATGCGTCGCTGGTATGAGTTGATGATGGAAAATCAGGAGGACCTAGCCCGTTTAATGACAGCCGAACAAGGAAAGCCGTTGTCTGAATCCCGAGGAGAAATTTCGTATGCCGCCAGTTTTATTGAATGGTTTGGTGAAGAAGGTAAACGCTTATATGGTGACACCATTCCAGCACATGCTTCAGATAAACGTCTTATCGTAATCATGCAGCCTATTGGAGTTACCGTTGCCATCACTCCCTGGAATTTTCCGGCAGCCATGATAACACGGAAAGCCGCGCCAGCACTTGCTGCAGGATGTCCAATGGTCATCAAACCGGCACCGGATACACCTTTTTCCGCGTTTGCGCTTTGTGAACTGGCAGATCGTGCCGGTGTTCCAGCGGGGATATTGAGTACATTGACAGGTGATGCGGTTGGAATCGGTAGTGAATTTACCGGAAATCCGATAGTCCGTAAATTAACTTTTACCGGCTCAACAGGGGTTGGAAAACTGCTGATGAAACAGTGTTCCGGAACTGTTAAAAAACTTGCGCTGGAACTAGGTGGAAACGCACCTTTTATCGTTTTTGATGATGCGGATCTGGACGCGGCTCTTCCAGGAGCAATGGCCAGTAAATTCCGCAATGCCGGACAAACTTGTGTCTGCGCAAATCGGATTATGGTGCAAAGTAAAGTCTATGATAAATTTACTAAAATGCTCGCTGATGCCACGAAAAAATTGAAAGTGGCTGACGGTTTTGAAGAGGGTGCGGATCAAGGTCCGCTGATCAATGAAGCGGCTGTTTTAAAAATTGAAAGCCACGTCAAAGACGCTCTAGACAAAGGAGCGAAGCTACTTACCGGCGGACATCGACACAAACTTGGCGGTACGTTTTTCGAACCAACGGTATTATCCGGAGTAACTACAGAAATGCTGGTTGCCAGAGAAGAAACATTTGGACCGATGGCTCCTGTCTTTAAGTTTGAAACTGAAGAAGAAGCCATTGCTATGGCAAATGATACCGAGTTTGGTTTAGCCGCCTATTTTTACAGCCGTGATATTGGCCGTGTTTGGAGAGTTGCAGAAGCTCTTGAATACGGAATTGTCGGCATCAATGAAGGAATAATCTCGACTGAAGTAGCGCCTTTTGGTGGAGTAAAAGAATCCGGAACAGGACGGGAAGGTTCCAAATATGGTATTGAAGACTACCTCGAAATCAAGTATCTTTGCATGGGTGGAATCAACGACTGATCCTGCAAAACGGTAGCAAATTCATGATTCTTTAGTGAGATTTAATTTTGCAAATTGATATTGAATTATTGGGGCCACTGGTGGATTATCTGCCAGTTTCAGCAAAGGGGGAGATTACAATTGCGACTAAAGATAACGCGACAATTGCTGATGTGTTGAAAATACTAAAAATAAAACAAAAAGTTATTGTTGCAGTCAATGGTGATGAGGAAAAGGGATTGGATCATGTGCTGTTTGATGGAGACAAACTACTCGTTTTTACTTTGGTTAGTGGTGGTTAAGAATTAATTTTTAATAAATGTAACTTAGGAGAACATTATGCCTTTCGGCTACACAGGAAAAGTATTACATGTCAATTTGACGAAAAGTGAAATAACTGTTGAAGAACCGGAGGAACAGTTTTATCGAACTTATATGGGAGGAAGTGCAATGGGAATGCACTATGTCCTCAAGGAAACTCCTGCAGGAGTGGATCCTTTGAGTCCGGACAATGTTCTTGCATTGTGTACTGGTGTGGTAACAGGAACGCCGATTTCAGGTCAAAGTCGTATAACTTCAGTTGCAAAATCACCTCTTACAGGCTGTATTGGAGATGCACAAGGTGGTGGGTTTTTTCCTGCAGAAATGAAGTTTTCCGGATTTGATGCAGTAATAATCAAGGGAAAATCTCCGAAACCAGTTTATTTGTGGATGCATCATGGAGAAGCAGAATTGAGGGATGCCGGACATTTATGGGGAATGACAACCGGTGATACTGAAGATAAACTTAAAGAAGAGTTGCAGGATAAGCGCATCGAAGTTTTACAGATAGGTCCTGCAGGTGAGAATTTAGTACGTTTTGCCGCACTGATCAGCATGAGCAACCGTGCTAATGGACGTACGGGAATGGGCGCAGTAATGGGTTCAAAAAATCTCAAAGCAGTTGTTGTTCGTGGTAAGCAAAAACCGACGATTGCTGATCCAGCAAAATTTAAGGAATTGCAGAAATTGGGTAAAACAAATCTGGAACCTACCGGAATGGACGGTTTTGGAAAATATGGAACTCCCGGTGTTACTACTCCACAAAACAAGGCTGGAGGTTTGCCAACATTCAATTTCAACAGTGGTGCATTTGACAAACATGAAGATATTGATGGAATAAAGCTTTTTAACGAGCATCTTCGCGGTCATGAAAAAGACGATCAGAATCGTTTTGGGAGAGACACATGTTTCAGTTGTTCTATAAAATGTAAGCGTGTAACTGAAATTGCAGAAGGTCCTTACAAAACCGATGCAAAATACGGCGGTCCGGAATATGAAACTCTTGCCACATTTGGAAGTTATTGTGGTATCGGAGACATGGATGCCATTATTTACGCAAATGCTTTATGCAACATGTATGGAATGGATACCATCTCCTGCGGTGCTACAATAGCATGGGCCATGGAGTGCTGGGAGAATGGAAAGATAACTGCAGAAGATACTGGCGGTATTGAAATGACATACGGCAATGCAGAAGCAATGGTAAAAATGACAGAATTGATTGCTAAACGTGAAGGTTTTGGAAAAATACTTGCCGAAGGTTCAAAGAAAGCGGCAGAAATTATTGGACGTGGAACTGAGGATTATTTAATTACGAGCAAAGGACAGGAAGCGCCGGCACACATGCCTCAGGTAAAACGCAGTCTGAGTGTCATTTATGCAACAAATCCTTTTGGTGCAGATCA
The DNA here is from genome assembly GCA_016764995.1 of SAR324 cluster bacterium. Classification (GTDB taxonomy): domain Bacteria; phylum SAR324; class SAR324; order SAR324; family NAC60-12; genus Arctic96AD-7. Next base: position 7,664 of record JAESQU010000053.1, read on the forward strand.
CGAATCAAGTGAACATGACCCTTCCTACAAAGCATTTCCGGAAAGGATGAAGCAGATCGGCCTGACAAATCCGCAAGAGAAATTAGCTTTGAATGAAGAAATGATGCGCTTCGCGATGGTCACCCAACATTTGTCCAGCGCAGTAGACAGTATTTCTGTTTGTGCATTTATATTTGGAGCCTCTTTTCAACTTTACGGTGCAGATAAACTTGTTGAAGTTATCAATGCAGTGACAGGTTGGGATACTGATATTGCAGAAATATTAGAAGTTGGTGAGCGTCGCCTCAATATGTTGCGTGTTTTTAATTCACGTGAAGGAATAGGAAGGGAGTTAGACACTCTACCGAAAAAGATGTTCAAGCGTCCTCTTGAAGGCGGAAAGTCAGATGGTTATGTCCTGGACGAAAAAGAGTGGGAAACAGCACTTGAAGATTATTATCGCTTGTGTGACTGGAATGTTGAAACAGGACATCCGTCACTCAATAAGTTGGAATCACTGGGATTGGGCTGGGTAGTTGCTGAGAGTGAGGCTCTATCACGAGTTATTTCCTGAAAGAAAAGTCAGCTTGTAAATCGAAACTTCAGTTAAAGACTGGTGAGAGTTTGTGCCGATTCAAAATAGGCTTCCGCGGACAGAATTGAATCCTGAAGAGGATGAATTTTGGAGTCGGGATGTACTGAAAGAAGTCCATACAAGAAGCCCTAAAATGCTTCAGACCTTTGAAAAGGTCAAGTCTGTCGCCCCGACAAAAACAACCGTCTTGCTTTTGGGCGATACTGGAGTCGGCAAGGGTCTGGTGGCCAAACTAATTCATCAGCATAGCAGCCGCAAAGACGAAGCATTTGTTCATGTACATTGCGGGGCCTTGCCTGATTCACTGGCTGAGAGTGAATTATTCGGTTATGAAAAAGGAGCCTTTACTGGTGCGGTAAAACGTAAACTTGGTCGATTTGATACTGCACAGAAAGGAACTATATTTCTAGATGAGATAAATACTATTTCCGGAACAATGCAGATAAAACTGCTCCAAGTGCTCCAGGATCGTATTTTTCAGCGTGTTGGCGGCGAAAATCCAATTGAATCAGATGTGCGTGTGATTGCTGCCTCCAATTCAGACTTGCAGCAACTTTGTGATGAAGGTCTTTTCCGCAAAGATCTTTATTATCGTCTAAGTGTTTTTCCGCTTGAAATTCCTTCCCTGCAGCAACGCTCCGAAGACATTCCGGATTGGGTTAATTATCTGATTGAATGGTTTAACAAGATTTATTTTAAAGATATCAAGGATGCGGATCCGTTAGTGGTCAAAGCTCTGCAGGAATATTCGTGGCCGGGAAATATTCGGGAGTTGGAAAACGTGATTGAACGAGCCTATATTCTGGAAAAAAGCTCAACTCTCAGAGCAGAAAGTTTTCCGCAGGAATTGTTTAGCAGTGTAAATAACACCTCAGAAGTCGCGATGGATATTACCCTGCCTCTCGCGGAAGTTCGTCGCCAAAGTCTGGAACAAATTGAACGTCAGTATCTCAATGAATTGATGAGCAAGCATTTGGGGCGAATTAACCGTGCAGCTGAGGCAGCAGGAATTACTACAAGACAGCTTCATAAACTTCTCACTAAATACAGCATCCGCAAAGAAGATTTCAAACCTGCTCTTAGTTCCTCAACAAGAAATTAATTGCTTAACCGGCACATCAAGCAATCGCATACATTCCAAACACAAATCACAGGTCACTCTCATTCAAGAATGGTCACACTTTGAGCATGAAAGATTCACACCTCTGAAATATCTGCTTCGGTATTGCTGAAACGTTCTGTGAGCTTAAGACGCTGGATTTTTCCGGAAGGACCTTTTGGTAGTTCTTTGAGGAAAAAATAGCGGGAAGGCGCACGGTATGCTCCCATTGCTTCCAAACACAATTGTCTAAGTGCGGATTCAGGAACATCCTCTCCGGGGCGGACTGCGATGGCGGCAGCAACCGTTTGTCCGTAATGCTTGTCTGGAAGCGGAAAAGCCGCAGCTTCCAAAACGTTTGGGTGTCTATAAAGCACATCATCAATTTCACGCGGAGCGATATTTTCTCCGCCTTTAATGATGAGTTCCTTGAGGCGTCCGGTAATAAAAACATAACCATCCGCATCCATCTTTCCCAGATCACCTGTGCGATACCAGCCGTCAGGTGAGAATGCGTCACGGGTGGCTTCAGAATTTTTGAAATAGCCCTGCATCACATTCCGGCCTCGTACTTGGATTTCACTTTCTTCTCCGGAAGCCACAATATTTCCTTCAGCGTCCGCAACTCTAACTTCATTCCCGAAGGCAATTCCAGGTGAGCCGAGTTTGTGCAATTCCGGATTGAGCGGATTGGAAAGCATCGGTGCCGCTGTTTCCGTTATCCCCATTGTTTCAACAATACTTAGTCCGAACCGTTCTTCAAAAGACTCATGTAAAGCAGGAGGTAAAGCAGCAGAAGCTGAGCGTCCAAAACGAACTTGTGCTAGTTTGGATTTTAAATTTTCGTCTATTTCCGCATTCATTAAATAGGAAAGAATTGTTGGAACGACACTGAACCAACTGCATTTTTCATCTACTATCCAAGACCAAAATTTTGAGACTTGAAAGCGGTCAGGAATAACAATTCCGGAACAGCTGACGAGCGTTCCCATCACAGAAACCACTTGAGCGTTGATGTGGCAGAGCGGCAACACGCATAATCCTCTGTCTTCCGGAATCAATTCGTGGGCAACTTCGGTATTCCAGCCTCCGTACAGCAAACTTTCATGTGTGTGAATCACGCCCTTTGGTCGTCCGGTAGTTCCGGAAGTGTAAATTAACAGGGCGGCATCTTCCGGTTTGGGAACGGCAGGCGAAACATATTTTTCGTCCATTCCGCTGTTCTCCCAAACCGCAATGTGATCAGGATGAAGCGGAATCAGCAGAGGTTTGTCAGCAAGTTGAGCAAGCGCTTGCCGCGCCAATTCCTGATGCTGCGAATCAACAAAAAGAGTTGTAGTTTCAGAATGTTCCAGAACATACGCTAAAATTTCCGCCCCTGCCAATGGATTTGCCAACAGAACTTTAAACCCTCCGTACATTCCTCCCAAAAACAGTTCCAGGGCAGCTTGGCCGTTTCCGAGTAAACCTGCCACCGGAACTTTTGGAGGCAATTCCATCTTAGCCAAATGTTGGGCTACTGCCTGAACTCTTGTACGAAATTCGCTCCAGGTGTGGCTAATTCCGGTCTCAGGATAGAATACGAAAATCTTCTCCGGAAAGCTTTCTGCATATTGATCAATCAAACTCCGAATCGTGTGGCCTGTGGGATTCATATTTTCTATGGTTTAGGATGTTGAATTTTAGCAGTTTCGTTTGTGACTTTAACGTCCGTGTTTGGCCCAAAATTCTCCAAAAATATCTTCATCACTCGGTTCAACAGGAGGGATAGGACGTACAATTCGGACAATATTCAGGTAGTGCCGATAGTTGAGATTGTCGCTGATACTGTTGCCGCCCCACGTTCCGCAGCCCATTGAGAGTGAAAACGGCAGTCCATTATCAAAACTTCCGCCGGTAGCAAAACAATGCGCCTGGTTTACAATTACACGGCAAGCAGGCAAGGTCAGCCCCATTATTAGAGGACGTGATTCATCTTGAGAATGTAGACCAACGGAATGGCCTTTGCCCTGAAAATCGTAAATTTCCCGGACTTGTTCGCACGCCTCATTAAAATTTGAAGCGCGATAAACGGTCAAAACCGGACATAATTTTTCACCGGAAAAAGGGTATTCCCTTCCTGTGCCGGTTTCCTCGACCATCAGCATTTTTAATTGATTAATATCCGGACACTGAAGTCCGATTGCTTCCGCGATTTCGGGTGCCGACTTTGCGATTAAATCCTGATTGAGCCGTCCCTGTATCCACAATGTATTTTGCAAATTTTGTGTTTCTTCCGGATTCAGCAGAATCCCGCCGGCACTTTCCAAAGCCGTAATTGCATCATCATAAACTTGATCTACAATCACCACACTATTTTCTGATGAACAACTGGTGGCATTGTCAAATGTTTTTGATGTAATAATTTTTTTTGCGGCGGAAACAAGATCAGCGGTTTCGTCGATGATCGCTGAAACATTGCCTGTACCGACTCCAATTGCCGGAGTTCCGCTGCGATATGAGGCGCGGACGTTGTTTTGTGAGCCGGTGACCACGACAAGATCAACGAGTTGCATCATGTCATGGGTTGCATCTTTGCTGACCGGAGCAGGGAGTTTCTGAATGAGGTTTTCAGGATGTCCCAAATGTCGCAAAACTTTTTGCAGTAATTCAACAACCCGCTGACAAACCGCCTCCCCTTTTGGTGAAGGAGCAAGGACGATAGCGTTCCGGCCTTTGATAGCGTTAAGTGTTTTGTTGAGCGGAGTGGCAATGGGATTGGTGGAAGGAGTAACCGCACCAACGACACCGACTGGCCTCGCAATTTCAACTAAGCCCTCTTCCGGAAGTTCCCGGATGATTCCACAGGAAGGCGCGTTTTTCAAATCTCGCAAAAGACCCAGCGTCTTGCGATGATTCTTGATAATTTTGTCTTTGGAATTTCCAAGTCCAGTATCACGCACGGCCTGTTCAGAGAGGGAGCGGTTTATTTCCGGAGCTAAAATTGCCCAGGCCAAGCCGACTGTCAATTCGTCAACAACTTCCTGACTGACTGCTTCAAATTCAGTTTGTGCCGCCCGTGCCTGTGCAACAACGGTTTCAACAGAGGTATGGGGCATAATATAGCTTTCGAAACTTCACGGCAAAACTCCACTTAGCAGAGAATCATCCGGAGTTATTATAGATATTTGCTGAGGCGTCATTTCGACCTTTGGGAGAAATCTCACATATTAGTGCAGTAGCTTAGGCAAGATTTCTCGCTACGCTCGAAATGACACAGTTTTAGGCCTTTTTACAAGTTTATCAAATATTATTTAATTTGAAAGTCTGTGTCAAGAAATAACACTTTACACAGTACTCTTTATGAATTGAAAATAGCACAATAAACTTTAAAGCGACTACTTTTTTCAGCTGAAAGTTTTAACTAATTTGTCGATATTTGGTGCTTAGAAATAAATCTGATTTTTTTCTTGACATTATTTATTGATAAGGTATAAGTATAGCTGAAATTATCACATGGTGTGATGATGGTTTTAATCAGATAATTTTAAGTGGGGGTTGAAATGAGTAAAATTAAAGTAAAAAAACTGACTAAATTTGGTTTTACAACACTGGCGGGATTATGTTTGGCCAGTGCCGGTATTGCTGGAACCTTTGAATGTGAAGTCAAGAAAACCAGTATGGCTAAACCGGCAGGATTCCCTAGTCGTGCATTGACCATGATTGTCCCCTATGGAATTGCTGGGGGTTCAGGACAGGTGGCATCAGCTATGGCAGAAGCTGTAACCGGTCTCACTGGTGTCGGCATTAACCGTGACCACAAGCCTGGAGGTTCGGGCACCGTTGGGATGACAGCTTATATGGCTGCTCCAGCAGACGGTTATACAGTACTTGAGCATATTGATGATGCTTCGTCTGCTCATGCCTTGGATTCAAGCAAGCCAAATCCGGCAGTTGACCTGATACCACTTGTTACTTCCCAGGTGACATTTTCACAGATATATATTCGGACCAATGAAACTCGTTTTAGTGACTGGGCCTCATTTGTGAAATTTGTCAAAGGCAAAAATGGAAAGTCAACTATCGCCAATGTTTCCAAAGAAGGTTCAATGGAGCGGGTAACGATGAAATTCATCACCCAAAGTGCGGGTATGAAAATTCAACAGATTTCCTTTGATAAGGGTGCACCCCGTTACGGTGCACTTCTAGGAGGACAGGTTGATGCTCTGTTCGAGCAACCCGGTGATGTCAGGAAGTTCCTTGACGCAGGCAAATTCAAGCCAATCTTGACCATTTTTAACGAACGACCATCCGTTTTTGGTGATGTTCCTACTCATAAAGAAATGGGCATGAATTTTGAGCCACTATTACGCTTTCGAGGATTTTACGTACATGCAGATGCGCCTTATAATCGAGTCCAATGGCTCCAATGGGCATTTCAGCGGGCATATTGCCAGGATAGCTATCAGAAATTCAATGAATCCAAATTCATGACTGTGATAGATAGTTATCGAGACACTGCAGGTGCCAGAGAACTAATTAAGGGTTCCATTGCTCAATACAGAGATGTATATAAAACGATGGGTCTGGATGTTAAATAATTTATCCCAATTTATTTAAATCTCTAAAAAATAATCCCCAAATCGTGTCCGGTGTTTTCAACCGGACACAATCCCAAAAAATTTTGAGCGGATTCCATGTCCAAGTTAAAGACAAACCATAAGGTTGAAACCTTGATTTGGTTAACTATTGTGGTAGTCTTTTTTGTTTTTTCATTTGAGTTTAATCAGGAAATTGAAATATATAAATTCGGAGCCACAGGTTGGCCCAGAGTAATTTTGGGCCTTCTTTTACTGGTAACGTTGGGTAATTTTCTCCATCTTTACAAAAAAGGTTCAGAAGCCCAGCAAGGACGGGTTGGCATTTCTGATGTTGAAGAGGAAATTTCGTATGATGGTATTGGGTCAATCAAGAAGTTGATAGCAATACTTTTTCTGCCGCTCATATTTTCATGGTCGCTAAAACCAGTAGGATTCTATTCGGCGACACCTGTTTTCATCGCTCTCACAATTATGCTATTAGGTGAAAAACGGATAAAATGGGTTTTAGGAATTACATTATTCATATATTTAGTTCTGATATTATTGTTTATGGTAATCCTCAATGCTCCACTCCCTCAGGGTAATATATCCCCATTCTATGATTTCAGTGCGTTCATGTTGACTCTAAATACCAAACTACACCAATCACTTAATTATTAATTTACAGATGGTTGATAATTTTCTTGCTGGTAGTGCAGCTCTTTTTGGAGATCCTTTCACTATTGGAGTATTTATCTTTGGTGTTATAGGTGGAATGCTGTTTGGTGCCATTCCCGGCGTTAGTATGTTAACTCTTGCAGCTATATTGTTGCCATTCACAGCTAGTCTTGAGCCAGCTCAAGGTGTGATGCTTTTTGCGGTAATATATTGTACAGGCACTTACGGTGGAGCTATTACGGCAATTCTGTTTAATATACCCGGTGCTCCTGAAAATGCTCCAACAGCATTCGACGGGTATCCTATGACCCGCAAAGGTCAATCTGGAAAAGCAGTTGGAGCAGCAGTTTTGTGTTCTGCAATCGGTGGTGTCTCATCTGCGTTGATAATGATGGTGGCAACAGAACCTCTGGCGAACTGGGCAATCTCCAATATAGGGCCTCCAGAAATATTTGCTTTGGTATTTTTCGGTCTTGCTGTTGCTTCCTCAGTAGGTGGAAGGACCATGTGGAAGGGTTGGATGTCTGTGTTACTCGGTTTACTAATTGCTACGATTGGCCAGGATCCGGTGGGAGGTATAAATCGATACAATTTTGGTATTTCTGATCTTGCTGCGGGCATAGCGTTTGTCCCTGCTATTATGGGTTTTTTTGCAGTTTCTGAAATTTTCGTTCAAGCAGAAAAAAAAGCAGTTGGCATGTATAAAGCCCCTAAACTTAGTCTTGATTTCCCTACTATTTTAGAACTATGGTCTCATAAAATTGCTGTGTTAAGATCCATCCTGGTTGGTTTTTTTTGCGGAATTCTTCCTGGAATCGGAGCAACCCTTGCGGCATTTATGGGCTATGGTGAGGCAGTACGCTGGTCTAAAAATAAAGATTCATTTGGAAAGGGGAATATAGAAGGGGTGATATCTTCTGAAACTGCTAATAATGCTGCTACTGGGGCCGCAATGATCCCGTTGCTGGCACTCGGACTTCCAGGCGGTGCTATGACAGCATTAATGGTAGGGGTCTTTCAGATGCACGACCTGGAACCAGGTCCAATGGTATTTTATAATTCACCTGAGTTGATATGGATCGTTTTTGCTGCAATGTTTTATGCAAATGTATCAATTCTATTCATAGGTTTACTTGAAACTAAGACGATTTTACATCTACTAAAAATACCTTTTCAATTTTTGGCACCGATGATTTTGCTGCTGGCAAGTATTGGCTCA
>JAESQU010000054.1 GCA_016764995.1 SAR324 cluster bacterium
CGGAATTGTTTTGTTCTTGCAGTTGGAGTTCCTCACGTAAAAAATCCCGTAACAACCGAGTACGTACGGCAAGTGCGTCCGCAAGTTCCTTAGGACGTGCAACTCCACTTGGCACAACTGAAAAATAAGCTTGCAGCAAATTCCAGACTTCTTCCATACGAGAGGCGTCTGGTTTAAACCGAGGCCGCAACAAATCTTCCGGATGACAAAGTTGCAGCCGTTGCACTTCTGTGCCGTGCATCCAAATCCAGCTGCAATAATCCGTCAGCAGTAAATTATCAGAAAGCTGGCGATACTTTAAGATTTGCTCGGATTTGAGTAAAGGATTTAAATTTGTGCCGATGGGTTTTGTTTCAACGTATCCGATAATCGCAGCAACGGCATATATCTTAAAATCCGGACGACCAAAAGGACCTTGCTTTTTCGGTTCATGCTCAACTTGCAATTGCGGATTGACTGTGTTTGCCGCTGCTTCCAGCAACGTTTGCAAAGCCGAGCGTGGGGCGTGTTCAGAAATGTCACCAACACTATTTTTATATTTGAGAAGGCCGGTAAGCGACTCAAAATAATTGTTCACATTTGCGTGCAAATTGACTCCGCTATGAAAAAGAGAATTATCAATTACAATAGCCCATTACTCCAACCACTCTGGAATGGGCAAACCTTTTTCACGTAAAAATACTGGATTGAAGAGCTTGGATTGGTAGCGGACTCCGGAATCTGCGAGGATGGTGACAATGGTTTTTCCGGGGCCAAGTTCTTTTGCCAGACGAATTGCTCCGGCAACGTTGATGCCGGAAGAACCTCCCAGACAAAGTCCTTCTTCTTTCAAGAGGTCAAAGCAAATCGGCAGGGCTTCTTCATCCGGAATTTGGAAAGAGCGGTCAACCGGTGCATCTTCAAGATTTGCGGTAATGCGTCCCTGTCCTATGCCTTCGGTGATTGATCCGCCCCAACTTGATAATTCACCAGTTGTATAAAATGAATGCAACGCGGCGCCCAGTGGATCAGCGAGGGCGACAATTATTTCCGGATTTCGTTCTTTGAGGAACATTCCTGCTCCGGCCAGTGTTCCGCCGGTGCCGACAGAGCAGATGAAAGCATCAACTTTTCCGTTGGTTTGCTCATATATTTCGGGTCCAGTGGTTTCGAAGTGGCCTTGTCGGTTTGCGGTGTTATCAAATTGATTGGCCCAGATCGCTCCGTTTGGTTCGGACTTCGCCAATTCTTCGGCGAGGCGTCCGGAAACCTTAACGTAATTATTTTCATCGCGATAGGGCACTGCCGGAACTTCCCGCAAATCCGCTCCGCACAGCCGCAGCATATCTTTTTTTTCCTGACTTTGCGTTTCCGGAATCACAATCACGGTACGGTATCCCAAGGAATTTCCGACCAGCGCCAAACCGATTCCGGTGTTACCCGCGGTTCCTTCAACGATCACCCCGCCAGGACTTAAGAGTCCACTTTGTTCTGCTTCAAGTATAATCGCCTTTGCCGCACGGTCTTTGACTGAACCACCGGGATTCATAAATTCCGCTTTGCCTAAAATATTACAGCCGGTTTGCTCAGAAGCTTTCCGGAGTTTTATCAGTGGAGTGTTGCCAACGGTTGCTAGGAAATCATTGCGAATCATGAAAGGTTTTAGGATAGAGATTAGCGGTATTTGTGAAAATAAATTTTATCACAGAGAAAACTTAGAACACAGTCAAAAATGATCTCGAACCGTTTTACGCAAAAGGTCACTGTCGACGGATCGGGTGAGATGGGGGATAACCTCACGGCAATTGATTTGTAGCGAAGTTTACACTCCTTTGGCTTCCGCAGAGTTTTAATTCATTCCGTGGCTCTCACCTCGTTTGTAAGGGCGAAAAATCTTTCGCCCCTACGTCATTACGTTTCCCCTAACATGGCACATTCCCGCTAATTTTCAACTTCAATTGTGTTTATAAAACTATTAAAAAATTTAAATTATGTGGGCTGGGCTTTGCTATTGCTCATGCTGCGCCAGGAAGCGGTCACGCATGAGGCGCAAACCGACTCCCCAGCGAAGAAGAGGTTGAGGCGGCAGGAGCATTGGCTCCGAGTTCGTTTGAATCATCCTGATCTCATCAGTCATTTTCCCGCTGGCAAGGTTGGCAATTTCGGTTCCGAACAAAACACCCAGGCCAATTCCGCTGGCATTATAACATCCCGCCGCATACATGCCGTTATCCAGCTCTGAAAACACATTGGCGTTGTTGCCGCTAAGGCAGATTGTTCCCGACCAGGTGCTTTCAATTATATCGTCTCCAAGCTGGGGAAAACGCCTTTTAATTCCGTTTAAATGTTTTGCTTTGCGCAACTCTAAATCCGCGACACTCATATTTTGTTTGGGCCAGACTTCGGCTGTATTGCGCATTAAGATCCGTCTGTCTTTTGTCAAACGCACGGTGGCTCCCATCGATTGCGCGGATAAAACTCCCCACGGCTCCGGACGTCCGATGGCTTCATCTTCTTCAGCAGTCAATGGCCTTGTCATACTCGCCGTCAGAGTCAGTGAAAACGAGTGATTCGGTTTCACACCGCAGCTTGTCATAAATCCATTCACCGCCACAATCAGTTTTTGACAGGATACCTGCCCTTCCGGAGTGGATAACTGAAAGTCCTCGGAATTGCTCAGTTTACGCCAGTTGATAACTGGTGAATTTTCATATAATTCCACTTGTTGCGGAAGCTTTTCTACCATTCCGCGTACCAGCTTTGCGGGCTGCAGCGTCACACCGCCTTCGGTCCACAAACCCATACGGTAGTATGAACTGCCGAGACGTTGTAGCAATTCTTCGCCTTCAATAATTTTATGGTTCAGCTCCAGTTCGTTCAATAACTTGCTGAAATTTATAAGTTTAATTTCATGTGACTTGACTGCCGTGCAATGGAATTTCCCTTTTGCCTCTAAATCGCAGTTGATGCCTAGATCAGTAACCAGCCGCTGAACGGCTAAAACTCCGGCACGTTTTATTTCGTATTTTCGCCGATACAGCTCAAGACCTGCCGCAGAATAATGTCCCTCATTGAGAGTAGAATCCACCAGAAATCCGGAATTCCTGGCGCTGGAACCTTCCGCGGCACGTTGGGCTTCGAGGACAACAATTCGGGACTGCGGATGCAAGATAGCTAATTGCCTGGCAGCAGCGAGTCCGGTGAAACCTGCTCCGATAACAACCCAGTCGGCATGCTGTTTTCCGGATAGTGCAGGCTGAACTTGACGCGGCGGAAGTTGTTTAATCCACCCGCAGCTCTCATCGTTTTTTGGTAAAATTGAAATGACCTTCGAAGTCATTGTGGATAATTAGGGCTTCCTGAAAATATCATTATGGTTGCTCCGGAAGGAATCAGGGCAATGGCATCGCTCAATTCTCGTTGTTTGTTCATGGGATATATTTTCAAGGAAGGAAGCTATTTCTCAGCGTTCTTTAATCAATAGCTATCTTTTCGATGCAGGATTCGACCTATCTCAATAGTATCGTCTGATACATCAAAAAGCACTCTATAATCCCCTACTCTGAGCCGGTATGCAGGTTCAAACTTTGTCAACTTTTTAACATTTGATATTGAAGGAAACAGGGTTAAGTCCTTAATTTTTTTATGTATCCTGTCTTTGTTCTGGGAATCGATTTTGTTGAGATCTTTGATGGCACTTTTTCGAATATTAATTTTCATTTTCCATATATTCGTCAAAGGAGATAGAGTCTTCTTCTCTTGTGGATTTTAATAATTTTAGATCATCCCAATCTTCTCTTGAGACAACTTCTAATCCATCTTTTTTTAAATGATTCAGGAACGAAGTGACTTTATCAATTAACTGATCATTATTTATATTAATAGTAATTGTTTGCATGTCGTTTCTCCATGTTTAGTTACATTTTATTTTTCAATAATTCAGCAGATTAACCTTATATGCGGGACTTAAAATTGTCAATTAAATAACTGTGTGAGGCTCGGCTTAGACAAATGAACGTCTCCAAATTTTTTTCAAATGTAGTATTAGGTCAGGAAGAACATTAACGATTTGCGAACCACACAACATATTCGCGGACAGGCCAAAAGTTTTCATTCTCTTTTGAAATTACCTCAACATCACAGAGTGGAACACAGCCATTTTTCCTTCCTTCCTTCACTTTTAATATAACTCCATTAAATTCATCTTCCACTTCAATATTGATCACTTTCATTGTGTGCCCCAATCTGAAGGGTGCTTTTTCGGCAATATCTGTGAAATATACATAATCTGCATCTTCCATTCGTTCGACTGTAAATGGAAAATTCAGATTCTTTAATAACCACGATTCCCAAGATCTTTTTTCCCATTTTACATAAATTTTGTCGAATGCATCTTCATCAACGGGCAAATTCCCATCTTCATTTACTGAGAAGTCCCACGACGAATCATAATCTTTTTTCATAGATATTTTTCCTTAATATTTTTTCAGCATTACACACTGTTTCATGTTACTCAAAATAATATAATCGTTGTTCGGTGAAGCGGTCATGTCTAACGTATTTATTCAAATTGTTTTTTTGTTTTGTCCGCACTGCAATGATTTGACTCACCAGCCTTCCATTAAATATTTTTTTCGTTCAACATTGTCTAAGACTTTGTAACAACTTTCCCAATCAATTGTATCAATACTCTCCTGATATTTTAATGCAAAAGGATGCTTTTGCGGCATCTCATTTATATTTTTCTCTGCTTCTTTAATATTATGTTGAGAAACTTCAATCCAGACATCTTCTAAAGTATCAGGAATTTGGCCAAATAAATTTGTTATTTGTTTTAATCTCATTGACAAAAGATTATGCACACGATCCTCAATAGAATCTTTGTATCTCATATTATAAATCAGCACTTCTTTTTGGTGTTGTCCAATTCTTTGAATTCTTCCTTTTCGCTGTTCTAGCCTCGTAGGGTTCCAGGGCAAATCAAGATTTATTAATGTTCCAAGTGTTTGTAAATTCAAACCCTCACTGGCAGAATCTGTTCCGAATAACAATTTAATGTTTCTCAATTTAACCATCTTTTTAATTTCTTCTTTTGTCTTACTGTAATAAATACCATTATCATAAATTCCAGACTTATCACCGCCGGCGTAAATACCAATTATTTCATCAGGAATATCTTTTGCTAATTTTTCTGCAAACCAGCGAACTGTATCAAAATATTGCGAGAAGACAATACAACCACGATTTAACCACTTTTCTTTGATATAATTTTCTGTCAGCAACTTCAGAAGTAATTCATATTTTGGGTCTTGATCCTGATGTTTTTCTAAGATTTTTACAAATGCTTTCAATTTTTCAACTTCCTCATCAGTGAGGTCATTAAAGGCTGAATGTTCATTGAGAGCATCGACATCAATCGAGTCATCGTCTTCCATAAACTCATTCGTCCTGCGACTCAAAATTCTTTGTGCTGTTTGTAAGCCTGCATACATACTGCTGCCGACTCTTCGCAAAAGCATTGTTTGTATAAATCCGCTTGATTTAATTCTTTTTTTCAACAACTGTGAAAATTCTTCTGCAAAATTATAAGCATCCAATAAATATGTGGTTAAAGGAATTGACTCTTTATCATCTTCACCAAATAAATGTACTTTGATAGGAGATAAAAAAGGTTCTTTTGTTTCAGGATTTATTCTTTGTTCAAGGAAATCTCTTGTTCTACGAATAATGTGTCTGATAAAAGGATTATGGTTTTCAATAAATCCACTGTTGATAATATTATTAACAATTCCTTTGTGTTGAGGATTCATCTGTTGGAATAAATCCCCTTTGAGAACAAATGTTGAGTCATCCAAATGCAAGTTTCTTCTTAAGATACCAAATGTTTTTTCATTTTCTTCTTTTGGTGGTAAAGGATTCCTTATCCAATCCCAATATTCATAATTGTTTTCAATTTCATCTATTCCGCTGATAAGCTTTAGACCTTTGGCTTTTTCAATCCGCCATTTACTTAATTTATCTCCAAGAACAAAGTCATTATTCTGCGAAAGAACATAAAGCAAATCCCAAGCTTCAATAGGATATAATTGTACAGGAGTGGCAGTCGCCAGAAGCATACTTTTCGTTTTTGCAGATATTTCTAACAAAAACGCCATCAAATTATTTGGTTTTGGTTCTTGGTTCTCAGTCCCTTTCCCTGTGTTTTTTCTTCTGGAACGATGTGCTTCTTCAACAATTACACATTCATACGATATTTTTAAGAGTTCTTTTGTGATTTCAGATTTTGCGACAATTAAGCCTTGAGAAATAATACCTATTCTTCTAGGGCATTTTTTAATATCAGCATCATCCTTCACAGGATGCGGAATTTTATATTCATCTATCCACTGACTGCCATCCCAAACAGCAGAAGGGACATCCAGCAGTCCACTTAACTCATCCTGCCATTGCCAAAGTAGTGTTTTGGGAACGATAATTAAGATTGGCTTTTCGCCTTCGAAGCACATCAGTTGTGCCGCCAAAGCAAGTTGAACTGTTTTTCCCAAGCCGACCATATCCGCAAGAACAAATCTTGCTCCTTGATTTTTATGGGCTTTATACGCCAAATTTACAAAATATTTTTGATGCTCCCATAAACCAAATTCTTTGCGATATACAGGTGTTTCGATAACAGCACCCGCCGGTTCGTTTTGTTCTTTCCACTCTTCTATATCATAATAGACAATCCTTTCAGAAATTCGTTTGATATCCTCAACCACAAACTTTGCTAAGGGCTTGGCTGCGGGATGCGTCCACAAAAAATCAAATTCTTCCTGTACCCAATTTATGCCTTCGATGTCATCATCAACCCAGACCAGTTCATAATTCCCAGACCAACCGGATTTTGTCTCATTCATACTGCCGAGAAAAGCAATCTTTTCTCCACTGTTTTTGGTGATAACTCCTGCTTTGCCGTGTATTAATCCAAATATCTCATTGGGAATTACTTTGACGGTAATTTTACCGGCTTTTAGATATTCGTATAATTTTTTTAATCTTACAGGAATTTTTGCCAACTCGTCAGGATTTTGCTCTTCGCACCACTCATCCTTAATGGCTTTAGGAAACATCTTTATGAATTTTACATCATCTATTTGTAAGTGAGAGTTACAAATTATGCGAATCTTACCCTCAAGTTTTTCAAGGTTTTCACCTGCCAATTCAATAATTGACGAACTAAAATAACCCGCAATCCGATCATAAGAAACAGCACCGTTTAAGGCATCTTTAAAAAATGAATTTGCGAGGTTTTTGTCTCGAATAGATGAATATCTTTTGATCATTACACTCCATCACTTTTCACCAACTCTTTGATGTATTTTGCATATTGAGATTGCTGATGCCAGCGGGTCATATTTGTAAAGTTCTCTAAGATTGAAAAATATTCCAGCAAGGCAATGATAGTCGGTCTATCATTCCAATGCTGACCATAGCACTCATTGCGCAGCCAATTTTTTCCGCTATTCGCATCATCCGCTTTGAGACTTTGGTTGATTGACATCAATACATGACGAATTAAGGAATTGCTAAAATTATCAGCGGTTTTCAATTGTTTTGAACCAAATTCTTGGGCCGAATTTAAACAGACTTGATTTGCTTTTTTACTTGACAATAAATCTTTGTAATCACTCACACCAAAGCCGCGTGCCATTTCCTGATAGGCTCCTAATTGTTTGATATTATTTTTTTCTAATTCAATGCCCTTAATATAAAATCGTTCCTCAGCTTGTAGATTTTTCCAGATAAAACTATCGAAACCGGCAGGGATTAAATAATCGTAAGCTGTTTTGACCGATTCATTAATCAGTTTTTCAATCGGTGAAACGTTTTTTTTATCCCGCGCTTTATGTAATTCATATTCAACATCCAAATCTTCAAAATGTTTGTATGATGTAAGAACCTTTAATGAGGCGGCAAAAGCGGCTAAAATATAATCTGCATCAGAAAAATTTGGTTCCTCCTTATCATCTATTTTGTGCATACTGTCGATTTGTGATTTTACCTCATACTCAACTTCGGGATAGATCTGATCAAGATAGGCGCTTGCTGTTGAGGTCTGTTTTCTGAGTACCAGAAGAACAGTACCTTTGACATAGTTTCCTTCTTTGAGTCCTCCGGACTCTGTTTCAGTGGCAATGTTCCAGGCGGCAGTTACCTGTAATCCGGCAGACCACAAAATCAAAGTTAAATCTGCCCAAACAGACGGGTCTTGGTGGGTGAACATCACAATTTGCATCCCATTTTCGGGCATCTTATCGGCAAGATTTTTGTAAATCTCCACCATGCTTTGATTAAAGCTTTCTCCTGTACCTTTGACCGCTAAGACTCTTTTGCTGTCTGTGTACCAATCTGGAAATATTTTTTCAATGATTGGTTTGTCCCAAGCAAGAAAAAATTCTGAGAGTTCATGATAATTTACCGCGTCAGCATAAGGTGGGTCTGTTATCCACACTAAGGAATTATTATTTAATTTTCTTGCATCAATTGATTGTATTTTTGACTTATTATGAAATGTTGAATTTCTAATTTCATATTTCCATGCAGAATAAATAGCACTTAAAGGTCTAGTAGCGTAATTAAACAATGTGTTTAATGCTTGGTTAGCAAATGTTTGCTCACTTTTATCTGCTCCGGAATTCCAAATAATTAATTTTGAGTTGCGATTTGAAATACCATTAACACCTAAACAAGCAATAATTATTTCATGACTACAATTTGCCAATACTGATGATTTTGAAAATAACAACCCATTTAATAACAACTGCCTAGGATTAAACAACTGGTGCCAATATTGCCATCCTCTTTCTCTTTTGAGTTGTGAAGTATTGTATCCATCTATAATTGGACTATCAGGCAAATAACCTTTCTTTATCCATTCATTAAAGTTATTTGTTAAAATAGCTAGAACTTTATCTTCTCTTTTCAAATCGTTTTCATCTGGTGTAACATAATGCACAGTCCCATAAGAAGCGTCAGTTGCCGGTGCCGGTTTTTTTAGAAACTGTTCCCAGGTTTTATTTTCTTTCTTTTCAAGATATTTTATACAATACAAGCGTTCCTGATAGACAACATCAACTCTGGGTGTAACATCATCTTTTTCCCATTTTCTTTGACCATAGATCGTCTTTCCTTGATCGTCTTTGCGATCATTTCTAAGCACAGTAATTGGTGTTTTATTTTTACATTTTGGGCAATAAAGATTATTAGCGTCGATAGTAGCCAGACTTTTTGCTTTTTCAATTTGTTCTTCGGTTGCGACTGAAATAATATCAATATCAAAATTATTGTTATTTTCATTGTATTCGAGCATAGCCCATACTTTCCCTCGTCTGCTAATTTCCCATGAGGGGGACAAAGGAACCTTTGTTTTGCATTCAAGGCAGACAGTCTCGTTGCAATACAAATAGTATTTTGCCATCCAGCCTTTTTCGTTTTTCTCAATCCCCCACTCATCTATTTGTTCGGAAACTTCGTCAAAGACTTTTTCTTGAAAGTTTTTCAATTTTTGAATTTCATCATCCGGCAAGCTCAAGATATTTAAACTTGCCCAAGTCAACAAACCGGCTAATGGATTCAAATCTGAAGCATAAACTTCACAACCCATCCGTGCCGCTTCAAAGGGAATACTGCCGCCGCCGCAAAAACAATCGCCGACAGAAGGTGTTTTTCCAAATTTTCTCTGACCTAATTCCTGAATCAATTCAGATAATTTTCCGGCATTTGTCCCCAAGTGTTGATTAATTTCTTACCAAGCATTTTCAGAAATATTAACAAGTTCCTCAGGCCGAAGACAATATGTCAATTTATCATCATAGGACATTCTTTCAAAAACAAGTTTTTGCAAATACTGTTTTTCAGCATTAGAAAGTCCGGCGACAAAGTCATCCTGAGCAAAATATTTTTCAATTTCAGTGACAGTGAGATTTTCTTTTATTTCCGGTTTTTTAATGGGTTTGTTTTTTCGCAACCATAAACCTTGCTCGTCCATTGATAAAATTTTAAGAAATATTTCCCGGTCTTTTTGAGGATTATCTCCGGAAGGCATTAGCAAACCTAACAAAGCGCTTCTCACCAAAATAAGGGGCTTGCGTCCCCACCATTTGCCTAATCCGGTTAAGGTCTGGCTCTGTCCGGCTTTCCTTTCCTTGTAACTCTCTTTTGAGACTTTAGAAACAGGAAATTGGACTTCAATAAATGATTTACTATCAGTCATCAATTTATTTATATTCTTCAATTTGGTCATTAATGTATTGGTCAAAGAGGCTGGACTGGCGGTATTTTTCTGCAACAGGATTTTCACAAAGCGCAAAGCGAATTGCTTTTCTCCAACCATATTTTGCAGTCGCTTCTCCAGTGGAGGCATTGGTCATTGTATAAAGCCACCATCTTTCTTCCGGCTTTAATCCCAACCAATTTTTTATCGCATCCGGAATCACACTGGGATCACTATCTTCAATTGCCCACGCTAACAACACCATTTCTTTTCCTAATAATCTCTGAACTATATTTTCGCCTTGTTTGAATCTCTCAACTTTATAGCCCAACTTTCTTAAACGTTGATTAAATTCCTTTTGCAGAGCCTCCTGAATCAGCTTCCATTTAATTGTCGGCATTTCAACTTTCAGTCGGTCAAAGCGGGCATCAATCTTTGGCGTCTCAGTTTGTAATTGCGCAAACAATTCGGTACTGTCATTAATTTCTTCATCCCAATCAAAGCGTTCATAAATCAGCACTTTGGTTGTTTTGGATTTAGGAATAATAACCAGAAAATGATGTTGAGATTCGCTGGGATTAAATCCAAAACCTATTGATGTGTGTCTTTTTGCCATTATTGTTTAATTTCATCCTTCTGAAAATCATTCAATTCCATTCTTTTCTCAGCAATCCAATCTTCAAAATTTTGACCTTTTTCAAAGATAACAGTATTAACTTCAATTGCGGCACTGAACGAACCCTTTTCAAAGATTGCCGTTCTTGTTGCTTCAATTTGGTTTTGAATCTGCACAGGCTCAAGTTCCAAGTTTTCATCAAAATTAATCGAAACCCATCGTTTTTGTCCTTTTGAAACACCGTCAATGTTTATGCTCACTTCTTTGCAAAGAGCCTTGTGTTTTTTCAGGAGAGCCAATTCAGTATATGTTTCATTCGAATCATTGGTTTTAAACCTTCCTCTTTTTTCAAAGTACAGCGGGATTGTGCGGTTAATTTTCAAACCCTCTGTTTCTGTCCAATCAATTTTTATTTCAATTTTTTCAGAATAGACGCCTTTCTTTTCAGCAATTGCAACAACAAAACTTGTTGCTTGCGGAATTAGAAATTCACCTTCATATTTTGCTCCCTGTTCTTTAGGATCGGAACCGTCTGTGGTGTAAAATATATTGGCCTTGTTGGATGCTTGAAGTTCCATATTCTTTTTATCTCCAACATCAAATACATTGTATCCTATCCAGAGTGTATTCGTCCATTTAACCGCTTCACCCTTTTCATGCTCGTTTTTACTATCCTCACATTGAAAATAGATAATCATCTCATCAGTTGGGAAATTATTAAAATCCTCAATTTTATCAGAAGCATTTGTTGGCGGTTGATCTATTTCATAATAGACAATATCCCCATATTTGGGGATGATTTTAAGGTTTACAATTCCTGTACTTTTATTTCTTGATAATTCTTGAATGCTGACATTGGTTGTTTCTTTTTCAAAAGGCGGTTTTTCAATATAACCTCCTTTTTCTCTCCAAATCTGGTTTCTGGTCAGTGCAGACAAGAGGTCATCTAAAGCTCGCGGATGGTGCCATTGCCATAATGGATTAGTCGCGGCTCTATTTTGTATATCCTGCCAGCGCATCTCTTTTTGGGTAAACAATCTGTCTTCACATTTTTTCCTGAAACTATCCTGTGATGTGTCTTCTTCAAACTTTTGTTTATTGATTAAAATTTTCCGAATCTGTTCTTCACCTTTGAAATCATTTTTGGAAAATTCCATATAAAAATCAGCCTCAAGAATTGTGTTTTTACCTCTGAAATATGAGGGATAATATAATTTCACAAAAGTTTCCCTTGATGCTTGTAAAAAACTTAAATTTGTTTTATGTTCTTTTGCAACAGCCAACTCAAATTGGGGGTCATTCTCACGGACTCTCTCCTCACGCATTCCGGCAATGATGCGCTTAATAGCTTTGTGTTCTTTGGCAACTTTAATTAAGTTATCCATAGTATTTCTATCACCTGAAAGAAACATTACTCTGTTTTTGTATTGGTTATCTTCGTAGAATTTTAATAATTGTGGATGTAAGCCCGGGTTGATTAAATTTGGTTCAAATAATACAAGCGCAATTTTATCTTCCGACAAGCTGATTTCATCAATTGCAGGAAAAATAAAAACATTTTGATAACAATCTTTAAGTTGTGGATTAAATTTATCTTCTAAAAAGTTTCTGATTTCAAGTCTTGCACTCTCATCATCAAACGAATCTACCAAATTATTTAATTCAGCAATCAGGTTTCTAACATTTTTGTAGTAAAATTTTCCGTCTCTATCGGTGTGTACATACCAGGCATTATTTATAAACTCATCAATTGATTTTTTTATTTGAGATAAATCCCTGTTTGGTGCGGCTAAGTAACCGACCATTTCCGATATTGAGAGTCCTAAAAGTGCGTTTGGAATGTCTGCCAAAGATGCAACCAGCAAGAGCTTGCTTATGTCCTGAATATTAGTATTGTCATTTTTAGCATCAATGATTTCAGCAACAGCACGGCCTTTGTTGGCAATATCGTGGCTAATTGCATTTGACAATGAAACCTTGATCTGTGAAACCGTTGTGTGCATTTCCGTTTGATTTAAGTCCAAATCAAAGGGGTTAATCAAATACTGTTTTTCTGCTTTTCCGGAATTATATAATGCGGCAACTACCTTTCTCATTAAGCGGATTAAATCTCTTGTTTGTTGAAATCCTTGATTTTCTTTAAACCTTTCATACAATTCTCTTAGTGCCGGATGAAAGGGATAGGCATCTTTAATTCCGGAATAAATTTTGTCCGCAGACATATTTGAATAATTCATCTGTCTTGCTTTTTCCACTTCGTCTTTGTAAGCAACAGCTATTTCATTTATTTCATTATCAGTCGGCAATTTGTCAAAAATTCTCTTTTTTAAAATATCATAAATTTCATCTGACGAACTGCCAACCGGCTCAATATCCAAAGCAAATCTATTAACCTCTCCTTCTAATTCTCTAAATGATGATTGTAGTAATTGCCCGCCACTCTGATACGCTGCTCTTAAATCTGAGATTACAATGAGCACATTATTTAATTCTGATTTATTCAGTGCATTAAACAAATTCGCTAATGCGTGTGTGGAAACAGCCGATAGATCACTATTTCCAATTGTTTTAGCTTTCGTGTTTTCAAGATATGGTGCTAATTCATCAAATAGAATAAGTTTCGGAGTGCCCTTTAACAAATTAACCCAAGCACTTAATCCGGGTGCTTGTAAACCGTTCTCCCAATATTCTTTAAACAAATCTTCTTTTCCTAATTGTTTGGCTAATGCACCCCAAATTCCGTTTGGTGAATCACTCTCACGACCGGAAAAACCAATTACCTCAACCTTGCCCAGAGCATCATCAACATAATCACCTCCTATGATTTGTTTTCTGTATTCCGGATGTTTTGCCAGCAAACCCAATGAAATCATGTTGTGGGTTTTCCCGCCGCCCATTGATTGTGTTAATTTTATTAACTTTTGCTGACCTTTGGCTTTGAATCTGTCAAATGCTGTTTTCAGTAAGAGTTGCATTCCCTCCGTTCGATAGTTCACTTTAAAAAACTGTTCCGGTTGGATGTCATCCTCCAAAAGAGACAATAAATCTTGAACATCGTCATTTTCTGTATCTGAAAAAATTTCTTGTCTGGGATTACAAAGCTCCTTTATTGTTTTCATCATAATATTTTCTCCATATCTTTTACTGATTTAGTGAAACATTCTTTTCCCAATAGGGGGCGTTCATATTGAATAAGAATACTTTTAAGCGGCATAGACGCTATTTTTTCTCAATTTCAAGTGTATTTAAAATATTTTTTGCTGATAATTTACTGATAACTTTTTTCCCTGTTTTATTTTCAATTTCTTTCCGGGCATTACCGGCAACAGTTCCACCTTGCTTGGCAATGATTTTGTTAGCGTCAAATGTTATTGGTAGTTTTTCTTTGCTAATTTACGTTGTCGATGCTTCGGCTAACATATTTAGTACCAACACTAAATTGCTCATGTTATCTCGTAGATTTCCTTTTTTCAAGCCTTTGAGTTTTTTGTAATTTTTTACAGAAAAGCCACTCCATGCCTCCGTTATTTCATTAGTTAAAATTGCGTATTCCAAACCTTTTTTCACTCCTCTTTCATCCCATTCGTCTGTAAGTTCTTTGCGGACTTCAATACTTTTTAAGCGTTGATTGATCCACGCTTTGGAATAGCCCTTTTTCAAATATGTTGCCATTGCACGATCAACAGCAAGTTCGGGGTCTTCTGTTTCTTCGATGCGCTCATAACCCACTTTTGCGAGCCACACCTTAAACGGCTCTGCCTTTGGTGATGGAATGGATTGAATTAAACGTAATAATTGTTCAGTATCAGCGACATCCGTTTTGTAAAATTTACCATCAGCAGACTGCATTTTCAGTTGACTACAATTTGTAGCCAACTGACTTCCTTCTTTCTTTAGTCTGCTCTTCAAAACACTCCAATATTTTCTAGGGTTTTCACTTTCCGTCAAAATCGCAACAATATCAACAATTGAAAAATACCATTTTTCTTTTTCGTCGTCCCAATGAGTACGGACTTGTTTTTGCTCAAACAACTTAATTGCAGTTTCTTTTGTCATAGTGCCTAAATTCTGATTCGAAAAATTATTGATTCACTTTATCAAAAATTAGGAGTGTGAGGGGGGGCATAGTCAAACGCGAATTATAATAAAAATACGAGCTCTACACTGATGATGGGCTTAGCTGCCGAAAGGCTAAAACTGCACTCAAAAGCTGTCTTTTCGATGCAGGATTCGACCTATCTCAATTGTATCCACAGATACATCATTATCGATATTAATTGTAAATATTTGCAGGTTGCTTCTCTGGTTTGTGAATTTTGTAAATGATTTCAGTCTTAGTGAGTCCTGGGACGCAAATGAGCGTACCAGTGTTTCTCAACCCATTTGAAAAACCAGATGATACAAAAAGTACAACACAGATAAAAGAATCCTGCGGTGATAAAAGATTCAAAAGGCACAAAATATCTGGAATTCACAATTTTTGCCGCGCCAAACAAATCAACAATTGTAATCACTCCGGCGAGTGCGCTTCCGTGCAGCATAAAAATAACTTCGTTGCCGTATGCTGGTAATGCACGACGGAAGGAACCGGGCAGGATGATACGGCGGTACAGCGTGGATTTTGACATTCCGCCGGCATTTGCTGCTTCGATTTCTCCAAATGGAGTTTGCTCAATTGCGCCGCGCAGTATTTCTGCTGTGTAAGCAGCGGTGTTCAGGGCAAATGCTGTAATGGCGCACCAGTAGGCTTCCTTGAAAACTATCCAGAGCACGCTTTCTCGAATTGCTTCAAACTGACCCATGCCGTGATAAAGCATGAACATCTGCACCAACAACGGTGTTCCACGAAAGAAGTAGATATACGTTTTGGCAGGATATCTGAGCAGTGAGTTTTTTGAAACTGCCATCAAGGCCAGAGGAATTGCTAATCCAAATCCTGCGACAAGAGCCATCACAACCAACTGGATTGTTACCCAAAGCCCACTCAAATAAAGCGGAAGATTGTCAATTATAACATTATAATCCATGATTCAAACCTTCCGTACGCCAACACTGAAACGACGATTTACCCACTGCAGTCCAAGGTCAGATAATCCGGTAATGCACAAAAACATCAGCGCTACTACGAGGTAAAAAGTAAAAGGCTGACGGGTTGATCCTCCGGCAACACCCGCGTTGTATACCATGTCATGCAGTCCAATCACAGAAACGAGAGCCGTTGTTTTGGCCAGCACCATCCAGTTATTTCCAAAACCAGGGAGAGCGTGACGTACCATCAGCGGAAATGTAATGCGTACAAACACTTTCCAGCTTGGCATCCCGAAGGCAAGAGCCGCTTCAATTTCACCACTGGAAACCGCCAGAATTCCGCCGCGGAAAGTTTCGGTCATGTAGGCACCAAAAATAAAACCGATTGTCAGTGTTCCGGCTACAAAGGGGCTGATGTCGATGTAATCCCAGCCCATGGAATCGCCTAAATTGTTGACCATGATTTGCCCGCCGAAGAAAATAAGGGTCATCAGTACCAAATCAGGAACTCCACGGATCAAGGTTGTGTAAACCGCGGCGGCATTACGGGCGATTCGTGATTTGGAGAGTTTGGCTAACGCACCAATTAAACCAAGAATGACTGCGATTAAAAGCGAAAGGAGAGCGACTTCCACGGTCAGTAACATGCCTTCCAAAATCATCGGAAAATAACCGTGTAAATCAAACATTAGTGCTTTGCTGGAGATAGTAAGGAAGGCCACGGAATTTTAAAACTCCGTGGCGGACAAAGAAAATAATTCTGGCTGGGTTGAAATTCCCTGGATTAGCAGGGAAAACCTAAACCTGAATCAGGCTTAATAAATGTCAAAGGCAAAATATTTGTCATTGATACTTTTATAAACACCATTGGCACGGATAGCCTTAATGGCTTTACTGAAAAGCTCGGCCAAATCACTGTTTTGCTTGCGAGTAGCGATACCGGCGCCGTCACCAAAATATTTTGGCTCAGAGTAACCCGGTCCTACAAACTCCCAACCTTTGCCGTTGTCAGTTTTGAGGAAACCATCTTCCATGGCGATTGAGTCTGCCAACAACAGATCAATACGTCCAGCGACTGCGTCAAGATAGGCTTCATCCTGAGTTGCGTAGCGCTTGATGTCAACGCTGCTGCCAAACATTCCGGTGATGAAGTTATCGTGAGTGGTCGCACGTTGGACACCAACACTTTTGCCTTTAAGACCGGCCTTGGAAATCGTGATTCCTGAACCTTTTTTTCGGGCAAACTTAGCAGGTGAATTATAATACTTTTCCGAAAAAGCAACTTTCTTTTTGCGCTCTTCGGTGATTGACATGGATGCAATAATCGCATCGTATTTACGGGCCAGCAAAGCCGGAATGATCCCGTCCCAGTCCTGAGTAACCAGTGTGCATTCAGCGCCGATTTCCTTGCAAAGCGCCATTGCGATCTCAATGTCAAATCCTTTTAGTGTTCCATCCGACTCAACCCAGCTGAAAGGAGGGTAAGCGCCTTCAACACCTACTCGAATTTTTTTCCATTCTTTTGCGGAAACACCTGTTCCCACCATCAACATGGCCACTACGGCCGCTGCAATTAACTTTTTCATCTATTTTCTCCATTTGAAAATTATTAAAATACTGGAAAAACTAACCATAAATTTTTCCACATCAAGCCGGAATGGCTTAATTCCTAATGTTCGACTTGTTTGGAAACAAACTGTCGAAACCGTTCTGAGGAAGGATTTGTAAATACTTTCTGAGGTGGTCCGTCTTCCTCAATACCACCTTCATAAAGATAGACGACACGAGAAGAAACTTCGCGCGCAAAGCCTATTTCATGAGTAACCACGATCATGGTTCGTCCTTCTTCCGCAAGCTGACGCATCACGCGCAAAACCTCGCCCACCAGTTCCGGATCAAGTGCGGAAGTCGGTTCGTCAAAAAGCAGCATATCCGGTTCCATCGCCAGTGCCCGGGCAATGGCTACTCGTTGTTGCTGACCTCCGGAAAGGTGCGCCGGATAATAGTTCTTGCGGTCATGAATACCGACCTTTTGCAGCAAAGCTTCCGCACTTTCAATTGCTTCTTTTTTGGGGATTTTAAGAACATGCACCGGGGCCTCGATGACATTTTCCAAAACTGTCATGTGCGACCACAGATTGAACTGCTGAAAAACCATTCCCAAACGAGTCCGGAGACGTTCCACCTGTTTGATATCTTCCGGAACAGTTTCACCGTAGCGATCTTTTTTCATTCGAATCAATTCACCGCTTACATAAACCTTTCCGCTGGTCGGAATCTCCAGGAGATTGAGGCAGCGTAAAAAAGTACTTTTTCCGGAACCACTGGCTCCTAGTAAGGCTATTACATCACCTTCATGGGCTTCCAGCGAAATCCCTTTGAGAACTTCGTCTGGACCAAAATACTTATGAAGGTCTTCCACCAACAGGGCGGATTTAGGCTTGTTCAAAATTTTCCTCTGGGTTTAATTAACAAAGTTGCCACATCCGGAACTCGTTCCCGAATCGGCACAATTCTCCGTAAGAAATGGAGGCTGATCCCTCGTGCCACCATTTAACGCTAACTCTCCAGAAAACAAATGTAAAGCCTTCTCTAATTCCTCGTGAATACTATCCATTTCTTTAGAAGTAGTCAATAAGATATTTTTTGAATGTCAAAGTTTGCTGAACCGGCATGAAGTCAAAATGACAACTTTTAAAATGGAATCCAAGCTGGAATTGTAAACTCAATCTTGACAGAAGAAGTAATTTTTATTGAAGAAGTTTCGGTGGGCGCTGTTTATTCCCAACTTGTCGCTTTATTCCCAGTCGAGAATTACCTTGCCTGAATTTCCGGAAAGCATTGCGGCAAAACCCTCCTCAAAATCATCAATTGGAAGGCGGTGACTGATGATTGGAGTCAGGTCCAGTCCGGACTGCACAAGTGCGATCATCTTGTACCATGTTTCAAACATTTCGCGTCCGTAAATGCCTTGTAAGCGCAACATTTTGAAAATGACCTTATTCCAGTCAATGTCAAATCCTGTTGAAGAGAGGCCAAGAATCGCAATCTTTCCGCCATTATTCATTTTATCAATCATGTCCCGAAAAGCTGGAGCGGCACCGGACATTTCAAGTCCGATATCAAAACCCTCCTGCATGCCGATATTTTCCATAACGTCCTGCAAGTCTTCCTTTTCTGCATTGACCACATAATTAACTCCCATCTTTTTTGCAAGTTCGATCCGCTGCGGATTTATGTCAGTAATCACGACTTTTCGCGCACCTGCTTTTTGGGCAACCAAAGCCCCCATGATGCCGATTGGTCCTGCACCGGTTACGAGCACATCTTCACCGACACAGTCGAAGGTCAGGGCGGTATGAACCGCGTTACCGAAAGGGTCAAAAATTGCTGCGATTTCATCAGGAATATCTTCCGGAATAGGCACAACATTGTCTTCAGGCAGTCGTAAAAATTCAGCAAAAGCTCCGGGCAGTTGTACACCGATCCCGAGCGTGTTGCGGCACAAATGACCTCTTCCCGCCCTACAGTTACGGCAACTTCCGCAAATGACATGACCTTCTCCGGAGATGCGTTGTCCCACACTGTATTTTGTAACTGCCGCCCCAACCTCAACTATTTCTCCGCAGAATTCGTGTCCGACGACCATGGGTACAGGTACAAGTTTTGAAATGAACTCGTCCCAGTTCCAGATATGAATATCTGTGCCGCAGATCGCGGTTTTTTTTATGCGCACCAGAACATCGTTTGCACCATATTCCGGAACCGGAACCTGCTCCATCCAGAGTCCAATTCCAGGTTTTGCTTTGACCAGTGCTTTCATGGTTTTTTGCTTAGCGTTTTTCATTTGATTATCTCAAGTTGCTGTCCAACTTTTTTAAAGGCCTGAATTGCGAATTCAACATCTTGCCGACTGTGCGCCGCAGACATTTGTGTGCGTATTCGTGCCTTGCCTTGAGGCACAACAGGAAATGAAAAACCGATCACATAAATGTCTTCCTTCAGCATTTGCGCGGCGAAATTTTGTGCCAGTTCCGCGTCTCCAAGCATAACCGGAATTATCGGATGTCCTGCTCCAGTGAGCGTAAAACCAAGCGTCGTCATTTCCTTTCTGAAAAAATCTGCATTCTCAAAAAGACGTTTACGGAGTTCCGGACGGCTGTCTATCATTTCCAATACTTTTAGGGTTGTTGCGGTGATAACCGGTGCTAAAGTATTGGAAAACAGATATGGGCGGGAACGTTGCCGCAGCCATTCCACAATTTCCTTTTTCGCGCTGGTGTAGCCTCCGGAAGCGCCGCCAAGCGCCTTCCCAAGCGTTCCTGTCAATATATCAACTTTATCCGCGACACCGCAATATTCCGGTGTGCCCCGTCCGTTTTCTCCCATGAATCCAACGGCGTGACTATCGTCAACCATCACCAGTGCGTCATATTTTTCAGCGAGTTCACAAATGCCCTGCAAGTTTGCGATAATGCCGTCCATCGAAAAAACACCATCGGTCGCAATCAGTCGAAATCGCGCGTCTGCGGCTTCTTTCAAACGCATTTCCAAATCCGACATGTCGTTATTCTGGTAACGAAAACGACGTGCTTTGCACAGGCGCACACCATCAATGATGGATGCATGGTTCATTGCATCGGAAATAATCGCGTCTTCCGCCCCCAAAAGCGTTTCAAATAATCCGGTATTCGCGTCAAAACATGATGAATAAAGAATCGTGTCTTCCATTCCGAGGAATTCTGATATTTTCGATTCCAGCTCTTTATGCACATCTTGTGTTCCGCAGATGAAACGCACAGAGGCCATTCCATAACCTTTTTTGTCAAGTGCGTTTTTTCCGGCCTCAATCAATTCTGCGTTATCAGCAAGTCCCAGATAATTATTAGCACAGAAATTCAGCACCTTATCGCCGGGCAAAACAGAAATGTTTGCGGACTGCCGGGAAGTTATTACCCGCTCAGATTTATAAAGTCCAGCGCTTTTTAGTGCTTCCAGATTTTGATTGAGATGGTCGAGAAACATTTTAGTCATGACACATTATTTTTTTTGTGAAGTTCATGTTATTCATTAATTACATGCACTTGCGAGCACTACGTGAAGCAGCACATCCGCTCCGGCGGCAACTTGTTCGGGCGTGGTGTTTTCCGCTTCGTCGTGACTGAGTCCGTTTTCGCAGGGAATAAAAATCATGCCTGTCGGGGCAACACGGTTGACTTGACAGGCATCATGTCCCGCACCGGAAACGATGTCGAGATGACTGTAAGCAAGGGATTCGGCCGCATTCCTGACTTTTGAAATACACTCCTTATGAAAATTAAGGGTTGGTGCTTCCCAAATAAGATCAAACTCATTCTCAAGTCCTTCCTCTGTACAAACCGAGTTGACCAAATTTTTCAAATCCAGATTTATTTGTGCGAGTGTTTCTTCGTTTGGATGTCTTGTATCAACCGTGAAAAAGACCTGTCCGGGAATAGAATTGATCGAGGCAGGAGTTGTTTCCAGCCGTCCTACTGTACCAACTGCTCCAGGTTGCTTGAGGACGATTTCACGCAGTTCCGTGATAATTCTGGCTGCACCCATCATTGGATCTTTTCGAAAGTTCATTGGAGTTGTTCCTGCATGCGAGCCTTGTCCCTGCAGGGTGACATGAGTCCATGTAGAACCTTGTCCGCCGGTGACCACTCCGATACTGGTATTCTCTGCTTCCAGAACCGGTCCCTGTTCAATATGCAGTTCGTAATATGCCTTGATCGGAAAGGTTTCGCATGGAGTGTCACCCAACTGTTCAGTCCGCCGCAGTTCGCCTTCTACCGTTAAACCTTCAGGATCCTGGTGCGTGTAGATTTCGGACTGATCAAAGATGCCCGCAAAAACACCTGAACCCATCATTGCCGGAGGAAAGCGCGCGCCTTCTTCATTTGTCCAAACTACGATTTCAACGGGAGAATCTGTTTCAACACCTTGATCATTGAGGGAGCGTATAACTTCAAGTGCACCTAAAACCCCAAGGATTCCGTCAAATCTTCCGCCTGAAGGTTGTGTGTCAAGATGACTTCCGGAGACTACCGGAGGAGCCCCCGGATTCTTTCCTTCGCGCCGTGCGAAAAGGTTCCCCATTGTGTCCAGCCGAAAGGTGCATCCTGCGTCCGCCGCCCATTCGCGAAAGAGATTGCGTCCCGCGATGTCTGCGTCAGTGAGGGCAAGTCGTCGACTGCCGCCGCGTTCGCCGGGGCCAATTTTTGCCATTTCCATCAGCGAGTCCCACAGGCGTTCGCCGTTTGTTTTTATTTTCATTTCTTCCTTAAAAAAGATGAAGTTTTCAGACTAGAGCACACCGAGGATATCCCGGCCCAAAACCCAGATTCCATAAAATAATGCGATACAGCCAAAAAGGAGGTGGACCAATTCACGGTCACCTTCGGTATCACGATAACTGATACCGTGATAAGCTATCATTCCGGTGATCAGAACAAATGCAAAATCAGTCCACTCAACACTTTCAAACACATTATCCTCAATCGCAGGTTGATTATATTTCTAATCTGAAAGGATGCCCTCCAGCTTGTAGGAGCGCTGTTTAGCATCTTCTTCAGGGTCACTCAAAAGTCTTTCAGCAGAGGGTTTTTTCAATTCTGATTCAAGGTAATTTGCTCGATCAATAATGGTCGGCGGAGATTCAGCCTGATTCCTCAGAAAACGGGTGATCCAGTCAGGGCCTTCTCCCAGTTCCGGATCCAGTTGAACTGCTTTTCTGTAATCCAGAATAGCCTCTTCATAGTGACCCAAATGATCCAGGATAATTCCTCGATTAGCATAAACGGCAGCAAAATCCGGTTTTAATTCAATTGCTGTGCTAACATCTTCAAGCGCTTCGTCGAGGCGTCCCAATTCTTTTAAAGCCAGAGCACGACCCAATAATCCGGCAGGATTTGCAATATCTTCTTCCAGCAGCAGATTGAATTCCGTAAGTGCAGCTTGAAAATCTCCGTCCTCCAATCTCAGGTTGCCTGTCCTGTAATGAAGTTCGCCGGATTCTTCCGCTCCTCCCGAAATGAAATGATAGGTGCTGAAACCGACTACCATGACGGCGGTTAAAATAGCTGTCCATTTGAGAAATTTCTGGATATTTGGATCAGCAAGAGCAGAGGCCATTGTTGGATTTAAAAAAATGTAAAATTGAACAAAAAGGAAAAGCTGATAACAATTATTCCAGCAATAGACCGGGCTTTTCGTCGCTCTTCGTTTCGTTCCTCCGGAGTTGTCACACGCTTCAACCGGCGTTCTGCACTGCGTACACGCATGACCCAGAGCATCTTTTCAACCGGGAAAAAAAGTAAAATCGCCAAAACCAGGGAACTGCCCCAATACCACAACTGCACACTGGTTACATCCATACTTTTCCTCTTTAATTTGGTATGCAATAACTGAATAAAATTTAGTAAAACAAGGTCTTGTCATGATAACGAAAGACTGTTGAAAATGAAAGAAAACTCTGAAGGGGATGAAACTTAAATGGCTTGGAAATAACGAAAAACTACCGGAAGAAACAGGCTTGCTTCTTCCGGTAGAAGGCGGGGGAAGTCAGGCTTTGACTGAATCACCAATGTCATCAACCAAGGCTTCGACTTCTTTTTTCGGAACCAAAGACATTTCCATCTTATAGGCCAGGAACCACATCATTCC
>JAESQU010000055.1 GCA_016764995.1 SAR324 cluster bacterium
AATTATTGATCCAGAAAATATTGCAGAAGGTTCTACTCAAACAGACTCAATCCGCAACTTGATTCAAATCTGCAGTTCGCATTTGGCGCCAATGCTCGTTATCAGTCAATTCTGCAAAGAAGAGGAGAAGCGTCAATTTCTTGCTGGACTTGGTGTTGCAGATTTTTTACAGAAACCCTTTTCTGCATTTGACTTGCAGCATTTGCTTACCAAATTCCGTAAAGATCATTATCGACGTAAAGAGTTGGAACAAGTTGAAATTGCAGCAGATACAGATAAACTTACGGGACTGGCAAACCGCCGCAGGATGGATGAATTTTTGGACGCGATGCTTACTCTCTTTCCTGAAGAGAAACAACCTTTTTCGTTTATAATCGCGGATGTAGATCATTTCAAACATTACAATGATACACACGGCCATCAACTGGGAGACGTCGTTTTGGCCTCGGTTGCATCCATCTTCAAAAACAATATCCGGAGAGGCGACCTGGCCGCAAGATTTGGCGGTGAAGAATTTGTTGTCATTTTACCAAATTGCAAAAAGGATAATGCTGTTCAGATTGGGCATAAACTGCGTATGGCAATTGCTGAGGAAAAAATACCTTTTCAGGAACAACAACCAATGGGTAACCTTACCTGCACTTTTGGGGTGGCAACT
Organism: SAR324 cluster bacterium; assembly: GCA_016764995.1. Lineage (GTDB taxonomy): Bacteria > SAR324 > SAR324 > SAR324 > NAC60-12 > Arctic96AD-7. The sequence continues at coordinate 659 of JAESQU010000055.1, forward strand.
TTTCCAGAAGACGCGGACACGAAGGAACTTTTGTTGAAAAAAGCTGACGACTGCTTATACAAAGGAAAAGCCGCTGGAAGAAACATGGTGGTTGCTGCTGAACGCCTTTAAGTTTTAATGAGCATCTCAGTCTCCCTGTAAATACTCATCATTGAAACGCGAATGTGAGTTCCTTTAGTGGAAATTTTGCGTTTGTTTTGATAAACAAGGCAGATATTCTTATTTTGGCTAGTTCACCTTTTAGCAGAATTTACAAAATATAGATAAAGGACTTGCAAAAAGAATTATTTTACCTCATCCTTAATGGGTTTAGCGATAGTATTGTTTATGCTGTCAAAAAGAATTGGCCAGATTTCATACAAAAAAAATTAGAGATAATAATGAACACTAAATTTGCCAGAAAAGAAGATTTCTACAACGGCACACATCCACGAGCATGGTGGGTCGTAAACGCAGAAGGTCAGACATTAGGCCGGATGGCAACCCAAATTGCGCATGTACTTCGCGGAAAGCACAAAACACTTTTTTCACCGCATGTTGATACAGGAGACTTTGTCATTGTTGTTAACGCGGAAAAAGTCCATGTCAGTGGAAAGAAAGAAGAAGACAAAATGTATTACCACCATACAGGTTATCCTGGTGGAATCAAGAGCGCCAAATATTATGAATTACAGGAAAAACATCCTGAACGTATAGTAGAAGGCGCGGTCAAAGGCATGATGCCCAAAAACACTCTCAACAGACGTTCCCTGCTTCGTTTAAAAGTTTATTCAGGTTCGGAGCATCCGCACGAATCTCAACAACCTCAGCCCCTTACTATTTGATTTATGGCAAAAGAAACCTCTGTCCAGTACTATGGAACTGGACGTCGAAAAGACTCCGTAGCCCGCGTTTATCTCCGTCCCGGAAAAGGAAAAATAGTTGTTAACAAACGACCTGTTGATGATTATTTCGGTAGAGAAACACTCAAAATGGTGTTGCGGCAACCTTTGGAACTGACCGAATCTCTCGAGAAATTTGATATTTTTATCAACGTACACGGCGGTGGATTGTCTGGTCAGGCTGGTGCAATTCGACATGGAATTTCACGTGCATTGTTGCTCGCAATTGAAGACTCCCGTGCTGTTCTCAAAAAAGCAGGAATGCTGACCCGTGACTCTCGCAAAGTTGAGCGCAAAAAATACGGACAACCTGGCGCCCGCAAAAAATATCAATTTTCTAAACGCTGATTTCTTAATCTTATTTTAACTGCTGAGTACTCGTAAATTCCCGAGGAATTTTTACAAAAGCAACTTTAACTTGGCAGTTAAAATAGAGGACTCTGCACCGCTTTTATGAAGCCGCATGGTCACATTCATTTTCTTATTTTGGACATTGGGTTCTGTGTTTTTGACACTCAATGTTTTCCGGCCTCTCGCCAAGCGTTCAAATTCATCCTTTCGCGCCATTCTTGTTTCCTTTGTTTTGGGCTGGCTTGTCGGTGATTTGTTACCACAATGGATTCTGCTCAATTTAGGCCTCCTCCTCCTTTTTTCATTTTCAGACATTTTCAGTATGCCTCTGGGATGGGGCGGAATTGTTGTGCATGTTTCGGGATGGATAATTTTGATGCTCCGTCTCTGGATTATACTGAATCTACCGGCGCGCCTTAAGTTGAAAATGGAAGCACAGTTGGGAAATCTATGGACAAAGATTTCGCCGAACTTCGTACCTCCACGCAACATTTTCGAAATTGACTGGCAGAGTTGGTTTAATCCAAATAAGTCAGTGGATGATCCACGGATAGAAATTATCCGTGATCGAGTTTTTCATCAGGAAGCAGGATTTCAGCTTAAACTGGATATTTACCGTCCGCGAAACACAAAAAAGAAGCATCCGGGAATATTACAAATTCACGGCGGAGCCTGGATTACCGGCAGCAAACGGCAAGCCTCATTTTTGATGGCACGCATGGCAGCGCAAGGCTGGGTCTGTTTTTCTGTGAGCTATCGCTTCAGCCCGGATATCGTTTTTCCGGAACATCTAATTGACGTCAAACGTGCGCTGCGCTGGATCAGAAATAATGCGGAAGAACACGGATTGGATCCCGATTTCATCATTGCGACAGGAGGTTCCTCAGGCGGTCATTTGGCCTCAATGATGGCACTCACTCAAAACCGTGCGGAATTTCAGCCGGGATTTGAAAAGGCGGATACGAGCATTCAAGGCTGTGTTCCTGTTTACGGTGTATTCAATTTCACTGATCCATTTGATGAAAAATCGCCCTTTCCTGCAAAGGCCAAAGTTTTGAAAATACTTTGTAGAGGAACACCGAAAACGCGGCCTGATTGTTATCAACAAATTACGCCGGCCAACTGGATTTCAAAACAGACACCGCCGTTTTTAGTGATTCATGGAGAAACTGACGCACTGATTTCAGCAACAGAAACTAAAGAATTCTGGGAGGCACTGCAAAACGAAAAAGTGCCTCATTCCGCTTTTTTACGTTTACCTTTAGTGGAACATGCGTTTGACATTTTCCCTACTTTGACTGCACAGTGTATAGTGCCGACGATTGCACAATACTTGATTATGCTTCACGAAAACCACCTTAACCATTCAGGAGAAAAATGAAACCTGTAGAAAAACAAATTCCGGAAAGCGCAGTTGAAACAGAAGCTCTCGTTCTCCGTCATGAAGAAAACGGCGTTGCGACTTTAACCTTGAACCGTCCAAAAAAGTTTAATGCGTTGTCCGAGGCAATGCTGACAACATTGCAGGAAGAATTGGATTCCATCGCGAAAAACGAATCGCTGCGTTTGGTAATTCTGCAAGGCGCCGGTAAGGTTTTCTGTGCCGGACATGATTTGAAAGAAATGATTGCCACCCGCAAAGAAACGTACTATCAAAGTCTTTTTCTGCAGTGCAGCAAGATGATGATGACGCTCAATCAAATGCCTCAACCGATCATTGCAAAAGTGCATGGAATTGCGACCGCGGCGGGATGTCAACTGGTCGCTGCCTGTGATTTGGCAGTGGCGGCAGATGACACACGTTTTGCCACGTCCGGAATCAAAGTCGGTTTGTTTTGCTCAACTCCGGCGGTTCCGGTAAGCCGCAACATTCCACGAAAACAGGCAATGGAATTATTGCTCACAGGCGATTTCATTGACGCAAATACCGCGCTCAACTGGGGCTTGCTCAACCGAGTGGCACCGTTGGAAAAACTGGATGAGGAAGTACAAAAACTGGCAGACAAAATTCTGGCAAAATCATCTGTGGCGGTTTTCACCGGTAAAAAAATGTTCTACAAACAACTGGAAACAAAGATGGAAGACGCATACGCTTATGCCGGAGATATCATGGCCTGCAACATGATGGCGGAAGATGTGTCGGAAGGCGTGGATGCTTTTATCAACAAACGACATGCTGTTTGGAAAGGTCGCTGAAATAAAAAGGACGACACGCACCGCCAACTCGATGAGGCGGTCGCGGCGGCTTACGGATTCCCCGCTGACCTTCCGGATGATGATATTTTAGCTAAATTGCTGGAAATGAATTTGGCGAGGTGAACACATCTGCAAATCAAAGTCCATAAGGAATCTCAATACAACAAATAATCTACTGTTCTTCAAGATCACCTTTCCACCTGAGATGACCTCGAAGTTTGCTCAAATCGCCTTGTTTTTGGAGTTGAACCAACAAACGTAGCCCGGCTTCGACCGTTTCCTTTTTAGTTTTCAGACGGCTGAGTTTCATTGCTTCGGACATCAACGCATCATTTATAACAAGATTTGTTCTCATTTTTCCTGTGAGTTTGATTAAGAATTTTTCTTCGTTAATTTAATATCTTTTGCTTTGAATCTGTTTATTGTATGTTTTTGTGAGGAAACAATCATTAACAAGAATTAACAAGATTTTTGTCAAGGGGTAGGAATAGGAGTGTATGCGATACCTTAGCCCTGCTATGATTACAGACATTTTGAACAAGAGGAGTATTTAGATTCCAAAGAAACCAAAATTATTAACGGGATAGAATTTCTTTTTGAACGTTCCCTTCCAAATGATACTGTATCCCTGTTAAATGCTGTTCCAAGTCATATCATATTCAAGGACTATTTTTACTTATGGGAACCTCAAAAAACTCACTTTTTCAAGTAATTATAATTAACATATTCTTTCGCAATCCGCAGGTTGAGCGGAGTCGAAACCTGAATTAAGTCTTAAAAATCCCTTCGACTCCCCTTCGACAGGCTCAGGACATCGCGCTCAGGGAACGGTTTTTAGAGATGCCCTTAAGATAGAGTTAAAAAGCAACGATATAATTTGTACACTGATATTGTGGGGTTGTTGAAAATGTATTTGGGTTTACTATTTCAAACATGTCGTTCAATATAGAGCTCCTTAGCGATTTAAAAATTATGTTGTTTCCGAAAAAAAGTCTGAAATTCACCATTTGTAATTTCGACCTCAGGGAGAAATCTTAATGATATTAGTTCTTAACATAAAATAGATTTCTCGCTTTGCTCGAAATGACACTTTTTTGTGACTTTTTTTACGAATGACTCATCAGTAAGTTATTTTTTAAACGATATTTTTTAAGTA
>JAESQU010000056.1 GCA_016764995.1 SAR324 cluster bacterium
ACTATCTGAAAGCGGCCGCTGATCAGGAACGACCGCAACAGAATGTTCAGTTCATTCAGCTTCCAGGTGGTCTGTATTCTACAGAACCGGCACCTTTTATAGCCTCTAGTCCTTCTTCCGCAGTCATCAGTACCGTGGTCTGGATTTTTGATATTGCTCCTCCTGCAGCGGTAGCAATGAGTGCTGACGCAGTACTTACGTTATCCGGACCTTCAGCAATTATACATAAGTCAAACTCACCAAACGAGTAATAGCCGGAAAGGAATTTAACCCCTTTCGCGGCAAACATCTTCCCTACCTGTTCAATCCTGTTCTGAGGATCCTTGATCTGTGCTGCCCAAGCTCCGGACGTGTAGGATGCCTGAATTAAATAATGTGCCATAAAACCTCCTTTGTCATTTGAGAGAAATAAACAATACCCTCGGATTCTACTGTCTCTGAAAAGTGTCAGGGAAAGTAATACCGACAGCCTTCATGAAAAATCTTTCGCAATTTTAACTTCGAAAGATGGTCAATAAAACTGTATTTTACACCTGAAATTCAACTAATCAAGTGAAAAATAGAGATTAATTTCTTGCAGCAGGAAAACAATCTAAACTAGCTTGACAGCTGACACTATCAGCATGAGAATGTCTTATCAAAAAGATGATAATAAAAAATATAAAAAAATTCACTATTAGCGAATTTTCGCTTGTTTATTGTTTTTCACTATAATAACATAGACCCAATCTTTTACTTCACAGGGGCAAAAGTCTGATTCCAGGATATAGCAAAGTGTTTCGGAAAAATCCTAACATGTCAATCGGTAGTTCCCATGTCGAACAATAAAAAAATGCAAAATCTGAATGAAGAATGGTCAAACAATCCACGTTGGAAAGGTGTTGATCGCCCTTATGGATCTGATGACGTCCACAAACTGCAAGGTTCGCTGGTGGTAGAGCACACCTTGGCTCGAGTTGGGGCAGAACGTCTGTGGAATTTGATGCAGGAAAATCCGTATGTAAACACCCTTGGAGCATTGACTGGAAATCAGGCTGTACAGCAGGTTCAAGCTGGACTGAAAGCAATTTATCTCAGTGGCTGGCAAGTTGCTGGTGACGCAAATACTGCCGGAGAAATGTATCCTGATCAGAGTTTATATCCGGTTGACAGCGTGCCTAACGTAGTGCGGAGAATAAACAATGCCCTCACTAGAGCAGATCAAATTGATCACAGCGAAGGCAGGAATGATGTTCACTGGTTCGCGCCTATTGTCGCGGATGCGGAAGCAGGATTTGGAGGTGTTCTTAACGCATACGAGTTAATGAAACACATGATTGAAGCCGGTGCTTCCGGAGTTCATTTTGAAGACCAGCTAGCATCTGAAAAAAAATGTGGACACATGGGCGGAAAAGTACTTGTTCCGACTTCCGAATTTATTCGTAAACTGACTGCAGCAAGACTGGCAGCAGATGTGATGGGAGTTCCAACGATACTCATGGCCAGAACTGATGCCAACAGCGCAAAACTGCTGACGAGTGATGTTGATCCGCGTGACCAGGAGTTTGTTTCGGAAAAGGAACGTACTTCAGAAGGTTTTTTCCGGATCAATGGAGGAATCGAATTCGCAATTGCCCGCGGTCTGGCTTATGCGCCATATTGTGATCTTTTATGGTGTGAAACATCAAAACCGGATTTGGATGAAGCACGTGAGTTCGCTGCCGCAATCCATGAAATATATCCTGACCAGATGCTGGCCTACAACTGTTCACCATCTTTCAACTGGAGTTTGCATCTTGATGCAAAGACGATTGAAACTTTCCAACAGGAAATTGGTGAAATGGGTTATAAGTTTCAATTTGTCACGCTCGCGGGATTTCATGCCCTGAACACAAGTATGTTTGAACTAGCCAAGGGTTACAGTACACGCGGAATGGGAGCTTATTCAGAGTTGCAGAATCGTGAATTTGAACTTGAGAAAACAAAAGGTTTCAAAGCCGTCAAACATCAAAGTTTTGTGGGTACAAGTTATTTTGATGCAGTGCAGAACACAGTGGCTGGTGGAGAATCTTCAACTGCCGCACTGAAGGAATCAACTGAGGCCGAGCAATTCCACCGCGCTGCCTGATTAACGGTTACTTGTTCGCCGTTTGAAAGTGGTTCTGGAGCGGAGCGGAGTTAAATGTTCACTTTGGCTTCACTCTGGGTACGACTTAAAATAGTTTAACTACAGACTAAAGTATGGTTTTGTGGCGTTGCCGAGTGCGGTAACGGTATACAATCACACCGATTATGCCGACAATTAAAGGTACGAGCAGCATGTTCAGCAGGAGTAGTCCCTGACCAAGTTGCTCGATATCCTGTCTCAGAATCTTACGTACCTCCCTTAATTTACGGCGTGCCTGCCGTTCCTCTTCCCGAAATTGCTGAATTTCCTCTTGAACATCCGGAGGCAAAATTACTTCTTTCTGCCCCTTTTCACCAGCGGATTCGAGCAGACTGTTCAGCCGCTGCTGAACTTCATCCAGTTGTGAAAGCAGCTGTCTTTCCTCAGCTTGATGGAGGAGTTGAGCCTGCTTCTGCATGGCCAGCAAACGTGTGAACGGTCGTGAAAAACGTCCACGTGAGCGAATACTCATCAAAGCTTCGTTTCCGGAAAGATGCTCCGCGGCATTGAGCATCAGGTTCAGATTGTCATTTGTCGGTTGGATGATGGTCTGTCCCAGAAAATTTAGTTTCTGTACAGAAAACTGATCCGAAAGAAAATCAACATCACTGAAGAGTAGAATCGAATTACGCACCGCGGCTTTTTTCAGGTGCGTGTGTTTGAGAGCAATTTCTTCCTCATTTTCCTCATCTGTCGCCGAAGCCTGCGGATCCTTTTTTTCTTTTACAGGTTGACCATCCGGAAATGCACTCGAAAAAATTCCTGCAGTAATTGCCATTAAAGCTTTCGTTTCGTTATCAACTTTCATATCCCGTGACAGTTGATCTGGAGCGGAAAATCTTAATCGGAAAGCATCGATCAATCCACTTTTGTCAGAAAGAGAAATCAACGCCGAAAATTCTGTTTTACTCCCGGACGCTTTTTTAATGATCCGGCTTCAACAAAAAGCAAATTTTCAAGTTGCGCGGTGATCGGATGCTCCTGATCCAGTGATTGGGAACGGAAAGTCATCCACATTGGAAAACTCATTACGCCCTGTCCGGTATTGACTTGAGTCGCGTGTAGATGGTCTCCAACAACTTTGGTTGAGTCATAGTCCACACCCCAGGCCTTGAGCAAGCCCGGAAGGTCACTTGAAATTTGCGGCTGCTGTCCAAACTGATTTTGCGGAGAAGCCATATCAACTCTGGCATTTGGATCCAGCAAAACAACGAGTCGTCCTCCGCGCAGTACAAACTGATCCAGTGCATACTTTAGACGCGGGCTGAAACCTCGTGGATGCAGGACAATCAATAAACTGATATCATCCGGAATTTCTTCGGTTGTCAGCGGCAAATTATCCACTTTTACCGATTTTTCCAATTCACTCAGAAAAACCCATTTTTGCACTGGAGGCTGACCGGGAATAATCGACCTGCCGCCTTGAAGATTAAGCGCACTCAGTACGCCGACTTTTGAAGTTGAAGTGGAACTGACTTTGTGAATGGCTTGAGAAATATCATATTCGAGGAATTCCTGTCTGCGCTGATCAAAATATGGAAGCAGCATTTCCTGATCCAGCATTGAGACAAGCGCACCAAAATAGACCGTATTTCCGGAAGGCAAAGTGATTGTTTTGATGCCGTATTTCTGCGCCCACTCTTCTTCCTCAGTATCCGGTTTTGGATCCGAAATTTCCAGAATCACTTTTCCGTTCGAGAGCGCCGCATATTCTTCAAGAAGTTCCTGAACACGTTGCGCATAAGTTTTGAAGTTTGGAGGCAGTTCCGCATTGTTTCTGGAATAATAGAAATTAATCCGGACAGGCTCCTCCAAATTTGACAAAATCTTGCGTGATCCTGCAGAAATTGTGTAAAGGCGCTCCTCGGTCAGATCAAAACGCAAAGGAACAAAAGATGCCATTACATTGATGGCGACTAAGCAAATCAGGAGCAGCACTATACTGCCCAGGGTATTAGATAACGAAACTTCTTTCATTATGTTTTAAAGTTCTAAGTGCTTTCAACAAGTTTGATTCATCAGTAAACAGGAAATGTGCAGGAATCATGATGCTTTGTGCGATTCAAGGACTACCACATTTAAGATCAGCATGATGATGATTATTGAGATAAAATAAATCAAATCTCTCAGATCAACCACACCTCTGCGGATTGCATCATAGTGTGTGGTGAAACTGAACTGGCTGACGAAATCACTGATCCATACAGGGAAAACCGCATTCAGGCTGTCACTCAAAACTCCCCAACCTAACAAAACCAGAACCAGACAAATAACGACGCTCAGGATAAAACTGATAACCTGATTTTTTGTCATTGCCGAAGTACAACTGGCAATTGCCAGATAGGATCCTGCCATCAAAAAGCTTCCTAAATAACCCGTAATTATTGGCCCATTGTCAGGACTTCCTAAATAATGCACGGTTAAAATCATGGGAAATGTGAGTAACAGAGCAATGCCGATAAAAAACCATGCAGCAAAAAATTTGGCAAAGACTGTAGTCGTCATTCTTACCGGAAAAGTGAGCAGCAACTCGCTGGTACCAGTACGGCGCTCCTCTGCCCAAAGACGCATGCCAACTGCGGGAATCAGGAACAAATAAAGCCACGGATGAAAAAGAAAAAAGATTTCAAGACTCGCTTGCTGGGAGTTGTAGAAATTTCCCAGCAAAAACGTGCAGCCTGCATTTGCCGCCAAAAAAATAATGATAAAAACATAGGCCACCGGTGAACGGAAATAGGCCAGCAGCTCGCGTTTGAAAATTGGATAAAATCCATTCATGGTAAATTATTTAATTTTTCAGTTGATGGAATTTTGAAAATTTAGGTCTGTCAGTTTAACTTTGTTTTCCCGTAGTAAGCTCACGAAAAACCTCATCCAGCCGACCAAGACTAACATTAAAATGCTCGATGGGAATCTGCTGAGAAAATAAATACTGTTCTAACTTGAGTGCAATCGATTCTTTATTTTGGGGATACAAACGCATAGTAACCAGATCCTTTCGCTTTTCCGGAAGACGTTCAACAGAGTAAACAAAATCAAGCTCATTAAAATCCTTCAGCAACTGTTTTGGATCAGCGCCATTTACACTCACCTTGACAGAGTTACGGTAAAGTGATTGAGATTTCAATTCATCAGGTGTTCCGTATCCCACTACTTTTCCTGCAGAAATGATCATGGCACGTGTACAAACTGCTTCAACTTCCTCCAAAATATGAGTAGAAATCAAAATAGTACGCTCCTCACTTATACTACTGATTAGTGAGCGCACTTCATGCTTTTGATTTGGATCAAGTCCATCCGTCGGCTCATCAAGAATCAGCACCGGCGGGTCGTGAAGCAAAGCTTGCGCAAGGCAAGTACGTTGTCTAAAACCCTTAGAGAGAGTCTCAATCATTTGATTTTTGACCTCTCCCAGTGCAGTCATTTCAATCACAATGCTGACTCGTCTTCTAAGTTCCTTTCCGCCGTAACCTCTAATTTCGGCAACAAAGTTTAGAAACTCTCCAACCATCATTTCGTCATAGGAAGGAGCGCTTTCCGGAAGGTATCCGATTTGGGCACGCACTTGAAGCGGATTATCCAAAATGCTGAATCCGCAAATTTCCGCAGTACCTGAACTCGGCGGAATAAAACAAGTCAGCATTTTCATGGTTGTTGATTTGCCTGCACCGTTTGGTCCAAGGAAACCCAGGACTTCGCCCCGCTTGACTTCAAATGAAACTTGATCGACTGCTGTGAAGTTGTTAAAATTTTTGCTCAGTGCATGAACACGAATCATAAAAATACTATAAATTACTATTGGTTTAAAGTTGTGAAGATTGTACATAAGTCTATAACTTGGTGCGATTTGTATCAAGATAAAATACAAATTGCTGTACTATCATTAGGACGCAAATTAAAAAACGGATACCTGAATGAGTAAGAAAATTTTGCATCCTGAACCCTCAAAATCTAAAAACACAGTTGATGTTCCTTTAGTTAATCCGGAGTTGGAAGGAAGCTCTTTCTGCTGGGAAAGTGGAGAGGTCGGGATCCTTTTGATACATGGCCTCACCGCGACAACCGCGGAAGTTCGCCCACTGGCAAAATGTTTCCACGACGCGGGTTTTACTGTTTCAGCAATCTTGCTGCCGGGACATGGAACAAGCCCAGAAAATCTAAATCAAACTTCACGTAAAGAGTGGATTGCTGCCTGCGAAAAAGCTTATCTTGAATTGAAAAAAAAATGTTCAAACATTATTGTGGGAGGCGAATCCGCTGGTGCTTTGCTTGCTCTTCATTTAGCAAGTGAATATCCTGAAATAAAAGGGATTATGCTTTATGCACCAGCAATGAGATTGGCCTCATCACGGCTGCGGATACTTCTTATGATTGTTGCTTCGTTTTTCATTTTTGCTGTCCCCAAAAAAAGTGGTGAAGACAGAGGCGGAATGCCCTGGCAGGGTTACAAAGTAAATCCCCTAAAGGTTGCTGTGCAACTACTTAAATTACAAGCTGAAATAAAAAAACGTCTTTCTCGAATTTATCAACCGATTCTGCTTTTCCAGGCAAATTTGGATGAAACCGTTGATTTAAAAAGCGGCGAAATGATTTTTGAAGGTGTTCAGTCTGCTGTCATTGAATCTCATTGGATGGAAAAATCCGGACATGTTGTCATTCTCGACCGGGAATTTGAAGAGGTTTCTGAAATTTCATTGAAATTTGTTAAAAAAATATTTCAGTAGTCACCCTCAACACCTTTTTTCTTGAGGTCAGATTTTTATGTGCTAAACTGTGCGACAAGAAAAATATTCTCTGAAATACAGTGCACCTCATTTTTAAGCAAACAGCGTGATAACATGAAACCAAACAATTATTCTAATTTCGTAGAAGTTGCTCGGCAAAGGGCGCTGGAACATCCTGAAAGAGACTGTGTTATTTTCCTGGAAGATGGAGAAAATAAGGCTGTCGGCGGCGGAACTTCGGCTTCTATGACCTATCAGGAAAATGATCAGGCTGCGTGTCAGGTTGCTGCGATCCTGCAAAAACGTGGAATTAAGCAAGGTGAGCGTGTACTTATTATTCTGCCAAACAGTTTGGAATTCGTCAAAATATTTTACGGTTGTTTGTATAGCGGAATACTCGCTGTTCCCTTGTCTGAACCTGCGGGACCGCAAAATATGGCGGCTTATCTGGAAACGTTTTTGCCGACTCTGAAAGTCAGCAAACCGAGTTTGTTGATTGCAACTTCTTCAATGGTGGCTTTTTTACGCAATCAACTACCTCCGGAACTGCAAGCGGTTTTTGCCGGACTCGAAATTGCGACTGATAAGGAAATACTCGCTGAAACTTCCGCAGAATATTCCGCTCCTGAAATTAGTGCGGACGATACCGCCTATTTACAGTTCACTTCCGGAAGCACCGGAACACCGAAAGGTATTATGATCGGGCACTGTAATTTGATGGTAAATTTGGAAGAAGCCCGTAAATTTATGCAGCTTGAAGAGGAAGACGGAACCGCCGTTTGGCTACCGCTGTTTCATGATTTTGGTTTGGCTGCGGGACTGATGGGAGCGCTTTATTCTGGAGGTTTCACGGTTTTGATGACTCCCGCACATTTCATCCGCAAACCTTTGCGCTGGCTTGCCGCAATGTCAAAATTCAAATGCGCACATAGTTATGTCCCGCCCTTCGCACTGGATTTATGCCTCAAAAAAATTTCGGATGATGAACTGAATCAACTCGATTTGTCCTGCATGGTTTCTGTAACAGACGGTTCTGAACCTGTTCATTATTTGCCAACCAAAAAATTTAATGAGCGTTTTTCTGCATGTGGTTTAAAAGCGGATGTTATTCGTCCCGGATTTGGAATGGCGGAAATTGTGATTATGTTTTCCGGTAGCAAAACAGGACTGCATGGACTTTGTGTGGATAGGCATGTTTTGGAAAAAGAAGGACGAGTCAAAGTCCTGAACGACGATGCTCCGGATACAGACAAAAAGATGCTGGTCAATTTGGGATCAGAAATGGACGGTCATGAAATTGTAATCAAAGGTACAGAAAATCAAGCGCTTCCAGAAGGAGAAATTGGTGAGTTGATGGTTAGCGGCCCCTCCGTTGCCCAGGGATATTATGGAAACAAACAGGCAACCGAAGAAATTTTCCGGCAAAAGATTAAAGGCAAAGAACAACCATTTCTGGCCACCGGCGACACTGCTTTGCTCTGGAAAGGCGAACTATATTTTGCTGGCAGAATCAAAGATATCATCATCATCCGCGGACGTAATTATTATCCGCATGACATCGAACAGGTTCTTTCACGCATAGAAGAATTACGCCCTGGATGCTTGATGGCTTTTGCATCTGGAGGCGAAAACGAGTCGGAACATTTGGCTGTTGCAGTTGAAATTCGCGCGGATTTGATTAAAGACATGGATGTTTTCCGCAAATATGTTTTGACTACCATTGATCAGCAAATCATTGAAATCATTGGGAAACATTTTCAGATATCACCTAATGAGCGCCTTTTCCTGGAACCGGGCACTATTGCCAAAACATCCAGCGGAAAAATAAAACACCTTCGCAACCGTCAAACTTTTGCAGAAGAAAAATTTGCGGGACTCATTGAACGTGTTTCCAGTTCCGACGACACAGATGATTTTGTTGCTGAAGAAAACTCACCCTCGTTAGAGGCAGAACTGGTTGCGCTTTTCAAAAAAGTTGTTTCTCTGGAACCGGATTTGGATCAGCCGATTTTGGATTGCGGCGCAGACTCAGTGGTGATTGTGGAGTTTGTTGATCAGGTGGAAACAAAATACGCAGTCAGTCTTGAAATTGAAGATGATACAAACTTAAGGGATATTATTGGACAGGTTAATACAAATTAGAGGATATTTTTGTTTAAAGGTTGTTGTAATTTTAGAGTAATCTAAAACACAAATGCTTTGTCATGTCTAAGACTTGGAATACGGGTTCGTGCGGAATTAACCTCTTCCAGATTTATATTTACATTGATAAACCCTGAATCTGCTCCTCCATCAGCAAGTATTTCCCCCCATGGATTTATGATCAGTGAATGTCCGTAGCCTCCTCCTCCGCCTTCAACCTTGCCGACAGCACACGGCGCAACCACAAATGCACCGTTTTCTATGGCACGCGCTCTGTTGAGCACATGCCAATGAGCCTCTCCTGTTTTTTTTGTAAATACCGCAGGGACAAATAATATCTCTGCGCCTGCTTTTGATAAATCACGATAGAGATGGGGGAAACGTAAATCATAACAGATTGTCTGTCCGAGGCATCCAAAAGAAGTTTTGCAAATTACGGCCTTCTCTCCGCCTTGAACAGTTGCACTTTCAAGTTATGATTCTTGTTCCGACAGTTTTATATCAAACAAATGAATTTTGTCGTAGCGGCTGATGATGTTTCCAAAATCATCAATGATGTAACTGCGATTTAAAATCTTTTC
>JAESQU010000057.1 GCA_016764995.1 SAR324 cluster bacterium
ACCAGTTTTAAAGAATAACTCTAGTCCTTCATGCTTAAAGTTCTGTATCATTAAATAGTATGTAACCTATAACGTAACAAGTGTCAATATTTTTTTAGTACATAGCGTTTAGCATCAGCAGCGAGGTACGAGTCCTTTACTTGTGATTGTTATAATTTTTTCAGAGCAGATTCTAGAATGGCCTTGTTACGTTTTAGATCAATTACAGGATCTTCTTTTTGGACGTATTCTACCGCTGAGAGGTCATCCCCACGTTTTCTGTTTTGCCTTGGTTCCAACGCTTCGATCAAGATTGCCTCTAGTGCAGGAATAATCTTCGATGAAACATATTCCTTTGGCAGTGTACCCAACGTGCCTTTATCAGAAACCGGCAACAAACCAAACCAAGAAAAACGATCCCATCGCGTCGAAAGTCTGTCTCTTGTATGTTCATAAAGCCTACTACCCAAAGGACGATCCGTTGAACGGCCCACGTATATAATTTCACGGCTGTCATACAACAGGTAGATTCCAATCTGCTTACTAAAATCTACTGGTTCTGCTCCGATTTGTTGCATACCCAAAATACTTGGCGTTGCACACCAATCTACAAATTTTCTCCTCCAGAACATTCCAAATGAAGAGACAATGTCGTATTGATATTCTGATTTATTTTCTGTTTCCTTTTGCCTAACTGATCTATTTATTTCAGTGGCCTTAGCTTTCTTATCTGACACTTGACGTAATATATACTCCCCTCTACCAACCTTTTGAAAATGACATTTATCACCGTCTTTCGTAATTGACGTGGTCAGATTTGCGCTTACAGTATCAGCAGGTGTGGCTCCTACATTTTTACGAAGGCCATCATTGATAATCTGGTCGGCAATATCTTTGTAATGCATTGCACCTTCAGCTTCACTAAGAACTTTCTCAATGGATTTTCGCCAGGTCAATTCTGTTGGCATAACATTTCCTTTTCATTGCCTAACTTATTATTATCAGGCAACTTGCCATAATAAGTTGATTATTACCGGATAAACGGGTTTTCAAATCGATTTTCATCAGTCAGCAGAATTCTACAATTCCTCAAATGGAATGTCAACACACCATTTTAAAAATTACACTGCACACTTTACGTCATAAATACAAAAACAAAACCGTTTTTTCCGTGTTGATTTGTGACAAATTTCACGACAGGATAAAATCAATTGAAACGCACAAACTCAAATTTAAAAGGGTGGCGGTTGATTTTGCTTTTTGGAGGAGCAATCCAACCTGCGATTTTTCCTGGTTCGGTGACAGGATGCATCAAGGATTGGATATATTGCTGATCTTCGTGAGTCGGCAACCAGTCACTGTGCCGTCGATCCCACTCGGTTTGTGAGATGATGTTTCCTTCCGGATCAGTTTGGATTTCGGCAAATTGTCCGATGCCTCTGTGGAATGCACGGTGCGGCAATTTCAAACTAAAATTGTGTCCGGAATCCGCAATTATTTTATTCCAGCGCCTTACACCTAAATTGCAATCCTCAATATAATCATCACGTAAACGTTCATTTACGGCGTTGAGCGCCGGTGCATCGCAGTTGATAATACGCTGACCTTGCAGTTCCAAAACTGAATAACTTGAATCATGAAGCAAGTGGTCATCGTCAATTTTACTTTCACCGAAACGCCCTTTAATCCCAGTATTGAAATAAGTGGCGGCGTTTGTAGAAAGTTCCTGTCCGAACAAATCAACAGAAATGCTGAAATGAAAATTAAGGTATTTCTGAATGGTTTGCAGATCAATTCCACCGTATTTTCGCACATCACTTTTTGGGCCGGAATTTTCGGTTTTGTACTCATTCATCAAATCACAGGCTCTTTGAACAATGCGTCCCACGCCGGTTTCTCCAACAAACATGTGGTGCGCCTCTTCCGTAAGCATAAAACGACAGGAACGGGCCAATGGGTCAAAACCGGACTCAGCCAATGATCCCAACTGAAATTTTCCGTCACGATCAGTAAAATAGGTGAACATGAAATAGGAAAGCCAGTCCGGAGTTTCTTCGTTGAAGGCTTCCAAAATCCGTGGTTTGTCCGCATCTCCTGAATGGCGCTCCAGCATTGCTTCCGCTTCATCGCGTCCATCACGTCCAAAGTAGGCTTGGAGCAAATAAACCATGGCCCACAAATGTCGTCCTTCTTCAACATTGATTTGGAAAAGATTGCGCAAATCATAAAGCGATGGACAGGTTTTTCCCAAATGCCGCTGCTGTTCAACCGAAGCAGGTTCGGTATCGCCTTGAGTGACGATCAAGCGGCGCAATTCTGAACGGTATTCTCCAGGAACTTCCTGCCATGCGGGCTGTCCTTTGTGAATGCCGAAATCAATGGTACGGTCTGAATTCGAAGGAGTAAGAAAAATTCCCCAGCGATAATCCGGCATTTTTACGTAATCGAAATGCGCCCATCCATCTTTTTCTACACTGATCGCAGTACGGAGATAGACGTCAAAATCCGTACTTTTTTCGGGTCCAAGTTCATCCCACCAGTTCAGAAATTTTGGTTGCCAGCGTTCCAATGCACGTTGGAGGCGACGATCTCCGCTTAAATTGACATTGTTCGGAATTTTTTCATTATAGTTGATGCTCATCTATTCCTTAATTTTTGTGCTAGATTGTATCCTTTTTTTGGACAGGATTATTAGCCGCCAAGTACGCTAAGAATCGTTAAGCTAGGGAGGAGCTTACATCCAGAATAATTATTGAGTTTTAGTTGCTAAATCCGTTTTTTGTCATAGACTGCTTTTTTTCCGGTTCCGTACAGTTTGAGCGCACCTTGTTCGCCGACTGCGTTTGGACGTTGAAAAATCCAGTTTTGCCATGCGGTCAATCGACCGAAAATTTTTGTTTCCATAGTTTCCGGACCGGCAAAACGCAAAGACGCTTCCATTCCGGTAAGTGCGTCCGGTGAAAAACTGGCTCTTTCTTCCACGGCAATGCGGACTTCGTCTTCCCAGTCAATGTCATCCGGAATGAACGTCACCAATCCCAAATCATCTGCCGTCGCTGCATCCAAATTATTAGCGATTTCAGTGCGCACTTTTTCCACACTTTCTGGATCAGCTAGAAAACGAGTTTGCAAACGTGTCAAATCGTTACACATCGGCAAAGGACCAAAATTCATTTCTGTTGGACAAAGCATTGCGGGCGATTTGTCGTCATCTTCAAATGTTCCGTCGAGCATATAACTTCGATCTGCGGCTAAAACCAATTCAAGTAAAGTCCCTGTGAAGCAACTTCCTGGTTCAATTAAGGCCACCAAACTACGAGAAACCAAATCAAGACGTTTGAAAACACGTTTGAGATTGAGCATGATTTCACGAACAAGCCAGTGATCTTTGTGCTTGATCAAGGTTTGATCGACCGAAAGTACTTGATCAGCATTGCCTTGAGTCCTGAAAACCCATGTGCCAAGTTCCAGTTCGTTAAAGGACAAATGCATAATTGCGTCGTCCAACTCACGTGCCATCGCCAACGGCCAATAATTCGCGCCGGCCGCCTGGATACTTTCCGGATCGGCAGGCAAATCGTCTTCAGGCGCGTGGATTGTGAGGTTTACAATTCCGGACTGCCGCTCGAAATCAATTGTAAGATGATCATAAAGTATTCGGTGCTCCGATATTTTTCGTTTTAGCGGAGTGAGCAAGATGCCCTTTGCATCTTCTGGTCGTGATGATCTTTGCGTAAACTCCAGTGCGCGCTCCTTAACTTTTTCCGTAAATTTTGAACGCGGAACCAATTCATCAATCAGCTTCCATTTTTCTGCTCTTTAGCCTCGTAACCCCTCTGTAACAGTACAAAAATAATCCGCATGATCGCGGCGTACTTTGCGCTTGTCAACAATTCTAGTGAGTCCTCCGGTTCCCGGAAGTACGGCCAAAAGAGGAATTTCCGGAAGCGAAATTGCGCTGGAACTATCATCGACGAGTATGATATAATCACTCGCAAGAGCCAATTCGTGACCACCTCCGGCGGCGGTTCCGTTGATGGCCGCGATGTAGGTTTGTCCGGAAAAGCGTGTGGCATCCTCAATCGAGTTCCTGGTTTCGTTGGTGAATTTGCAAAAATTGACTTTGTGCGCGTGAGTTGAAAGTCCAAGCATTTTGATGTTTGCTCCGGCGCAAAAAACCTTTTCCATTGCTGAAGTGATAACAACTGTTTTAACTTCCGGATGCTCAAAACGCAGACGCTGAACTGCATCGTGCAACTCGATGTCTACGCCTAAATCGTATGAATTGAGTTTTAATTTGTAACCTGGATGCAATCCACCGTCTTCGTTCACTCCTAACTTGAGCGTGGCGACAGGGCCGTCGAAATCAAGTGACCAATGTTGATATTGTTCAGGATGTGTGTTAAATTCGATCATTATTTTTTTTGACTACTTAAATGATGTGACTTTTGCCAAGGTCTGAAATAAACTTTGACTATACACATAATCTGTATCATGATTAGAAACAAGTACTGAATTACTTGTTTTAAATACACGATACATAGTTGCAAATTGAGTGTCAAGTTTGAATTATCATAATTTGAAAATAGAAAAGTTACAGAAAACAGTTGAATCAATGTCTGCCAAAGCAATAAATAATTTTCTTATCCGAGATGCTGTTACAAATGATATTTCGGAAATAGTGAAGCTGGATGCGCAAAATACAGGGCTGGAAAAAAATGAATATTGGAAAGCTGCCTTTGATCGATTTGGAAACGGAAATGGCGGTTTTTTTCTGGTTGCGGAATCTGATCAGCATTTTTGCGGTTACATACTAGGAGAAATTAGAGCATGGGAATTTGGTTCTCCTCCATGTGGTTGGGTCTTTGCTATTGGCGTACACAACGATGCACGCGAGATGGGAATCGGCAGTAAACTGTTTAAAAGCATTTGTCAGCATTTTCAGCAAGTTGGCATAGAAAAAGTCCGTACGATGCTGGCACGCAGCGATCATCTTAACATGTCGTTTTTCCGTAGTCAGGGAATGCGTGGGGGACCATTTATTCAACTCGAAATAAATGTCTCAGAATGAGATTTCAGCGCAGAAAAGCTACGAAAAACATTTTTTCCACCAGAAACAATGAAACTTAATAAAGCAACACGGTTTGCCTTATTCTCTGTTTTGGAATTAGCAAACAATCCTGAGCGCCATCTTTCTGCCACAGATATTGCGAACAAATTCGATATTTCCTCCCATCATTTATTGAAAGTACTCCATTCTTTAGTGCGGGCACGCTTAGTCGGTTCAGTCCGAGGTGCAGGTGGCGGTTACCGTTTTATCGGCAATCAAAAACGAATTACTCTGTTGGATATTGCTGAGATATTTGAAGATATTAGACTACCGCCTGTTGAAGCGGAAGCGGCGGATGATACTGAAATAGGAAATGCTCTTTCACAAATAATGCATGAAATTGATGAAATTACCATTGCGACTTTGAATTCAATCAGCGTTGAAACATTTCTCAAAACTATGCACTTTTACCAAGATGATCTTCCCAAGTCCACAAACTAATTTTTCAAATGTCTCTTTTGTCTGAACCTGATCTGTCCTCTGAAAGCGATACCTCTGCGCTAGAACAGCAAGAAGAGGTTGCACAATCAAATAAACGTGTATCTTTTCATACACTTGGTTGCAGACTGAATCAATCTGAAACAGATCAATTAGCTCGTAGTTTTAAACAGCAGGGTTACAGAGTGGTGCCAAACACCGAATCAGCGGACATCTGCGTGGTCAATACCTGCACTGTTACAGAACACAGTGACGCGAAAAATCGACAGGTAATTCGGACACTGCACCGTTTAAATCCTGAGGCCATGATCACTGTAGTCGGCTGTTATGCTCAAATCAATCCTGAAGCAATTGCAAGCATCGAGGGCGTTCGACTTGTAATCGGTAGTGAAGAAAAAATGAGACTTACCGATTTTTTAGAGGAAGCCCATTCTGCTAAAACAGCGTTAATTATTCATCCTAAAATAACTAAAAACACATTCACTGCACCGGTAATTCCTGACCGTTCAGCTATTTTAGCCAAAATACCAGTAAATCAGACTAAAACGGTTGGACAAAACTGGATTCCCGCTCACTCTGTACCACAGTGGGATGGCGCCACAATGACGCAAAAAAACACTCGTGCCTCACTCAAAATACAAGACGGCTGTGATTTCATGTGCTCGTTCTGTATAATCCCGTTTGCACGCGGGCGTTCCCGTTACCGGGAATTCTCGAATCTGAAAGAAGAAGCAACAATGCTGGTTCAAGAAGGTGTCCGAGAAATTGTAATTACCGGAGTTAATGTAGGCACATATCAATTTGGAAAATTAACTATTGTTGATGTAATTGATTTTCTAAATAAGCTGCCTGGACTGGCTCGGATCCGGATCAGTTCCATTGAGCCCACGACAGTTCCGGAAATTCTTTTTCAGTATATGAAAGACGAGCAACATAAATTAGTTCCTTTTTTCCATTTACCTTTACAGTCAGGATCCGATTCAATTTTGAAAAAAATGAAGCGCCGTTATTCTGCAACACAATATGCTGATGAAATCATGCGAGCTGCTGAAACTGTTCCTGATTTGTGCATCGGGACTGATGTGATGGTTGGTTTTCCTCAAGAAAATGCAGTCGAATTTGAAAATACTTTTAATTTATTGGATAAACTTCCTTTAACATATTTTCACGTTTTTCCGTTTTCTGCGCGAAAAGGAACACCGGCATTTAAGATGAACGAACAAATTTCTCCTCAGATTAAACAGCAACGAAGTGAAATTTTGCGTAATTTAAGTACAAAAAAACGGCGTGCCTTTCATCAACAATTTTTGGGACAAACACGTAACGTACTTTGGGAATCCCGAAAACCGGATGGGAATATCAGTGGTTACACCGATAATTTTATCAGAGTTGTACTGGAAGATGATGATGGCGCAGATTTACGGAATCAACTTCTGCCTGTCCAATTGAATGCGCTTAATGGACAAACAATATTGGGAAAGTTTGTATCAAGTTAAAATAATATGCTGACGCTTGTAAGTTGGAATATTCAGTACGGAAAAGGAGTAGATGGACGCATTGACTTGTCCAGAATGGCGGAAGTAATACACCAGGATGGTTTGCCTGATGTGTTGTGTTTACAAGAAGTCTCACGCAATGATCCGGACACAGCCAACGGTAGCGATCAGGTTAAAGAACTGCAAATTTTATTTCCGGACTACGAAATATATTACGGAGCCGCACATGATCGTTGTGGAGGAAAAAACGGAGGGCGCAGGCAATTCGGAAATTTGGTATTGACTCGCCAATCACCTGTTCAGGTTTTGCATCATTTATTGCCTTCGCCTGCCGACTCAACAGCAAAATTTATGTCAAGGCAGGCAACCGAAATGGTGATCCAGACCAGTTCCGGAGTGTTTCGGATGATGAGTACACACCTTGAGTTTTTTTCAGAAAAACAGCAACTTGCACAAGTCCAGCGTATCCGCGAATTCCACGAAGAAGCCTGTACTCAGTTTAATGAGCCAGGTATTGATTTACCAAATACTCCATTTGAACGGGTGGAACGTTCGGAAAGAATGGTGATTTGCGGTGATTTTAATTTCATTCCGGACAGTCCTTCTTTTCGGCTATTCACCACACCATTTTCCGAAGATATCCCTGACCTTGTTGAGGCTTGGAGTGCCGTGTATCCGGGAACTGCTCGGAGTCCAACCTGTGGTATTTTTGATCACAAACAATGGAAAAAGGGGCCGCATTGTCGTGATTATTTTTTTCTCAGTCAGAATTTAGCTCAGCAAATTCGGAAAATTTCGGTCAATACAGAAACCGACGTTTCTGATCATCAACCGATCCGTTTAATTTTAGAGGTGTGAAATGCCACACTTGTTTTTAATTCTGTTGACAACCATTATATTTGGTTGCACCGGAACAAAAACAATGCAGAAAATCCCCCGCACAGACAGTCAGTATTATGTCTCCTGTCCACCTCATGTATTTTACTGCTACCGTAAATCTGAACTAATCTGTCATAGCGGATATCGAGTTTTAACGGTTGCGCGCTGGGAAGATAAACCGGAAATGATCATTGAATGCAACTAATTCCGCTCAGTATGACAGCATTTGATCTAGACTTAATTACGGAATGGAAAAGAGAGATAAATAATGGTGTACGGTTTGCACAACTCTGAAGAAGAAAAGAATGAAGAATATTTTTTCCAATCTGCTTGCAAATAAACAATATTTTTCATAGAATTATGGGATGGCCTTTTTAGTAAGGCCTCAATTTTACAACTACCTTTTATTAACTTTTTAACGTTCATACCACGCTAAGAAAAATTTTCATATTTTCTGCTGGTTTTCAGTTTAAAATGTCAAGTATCAGTCCCTATACACTGGTTATAGCTGATTGTCTGGAGTCACTTGCCGATGCCAAATCTGGTGACTCCAAGTGTGATGAAAAGCAGGCATTGCAGTTATTGATCAACATGCTCCAGGGGAGAATGCTGGAACATATAAAACAGCGTGTCAGCAACTATTATAATTTAGAACCAGAAGCACTTAATGAAGAATTCTCTGTTTCATTGATTGAGGTATTTGCAGAAATATTTGGTTTATTTCGGCATAAATTTGAAGAAATGCCTTGGCTGGTCAACAAGATCGCAAAGCGTATTGTTGATGTTGAAACGGGAATTGGTTCAAAAACTGAAAGGCGTATCAACCAACTTTACCTCTCCATTTTTTGCAAATACTTCGAATACAAAAACATCGAAAAAATAATTTCCACACTTCAAACAGATCCGCGCATCCAGCGCGCAATTATCACCGCAATCCCCACTCCTTCACTTCCTCAGCCAAAACTCAATCCAGCAGGTTTAAGAAGATAATCAAAGTTTGTAATTTAGCTGATTAGGTTTGTGTAAAAAGTTAAAACCAAATTTCTATATACTATTGAATGCGTGAAGCATTTATTTTAACCTTCAGCACATTCCGGCGAGCAGCACACATTTGATGCACAGACCTCTACAAGAGGAAAAACTCAACCTAATCCTAATACTTCCAGCATCTTTTCACCAATTTCTGCCGGAGTTTTCACCACGTGAATTCCTGCTTCCTGCAGGGCATTCATTTTTTCGGCAGCAGTACCGTGTCCACCTGAAATAATTGCCCCGGCATGTCCCATCCGGCGTCCTGGAGGCGCCGTTTGACCGGCAATGAAACTGACAATCGGTTTGGAAACATTATATTTTGCAAAAGCAGCGGCCTGTTCTTCGGCATCACCGCCAATTTCACCTATCATAACAATGGATTTAGTCTGTCCATCATCTTGAAAAAGTTTAAGACAATCAATGAAATTTGTACCATTTACCGGATCTCCACCAATACCGATACAAGTCGACTGTCCCAATCCGACTTTAGTGATCTGGCCGACTGCTTCATAAGTGAGAGTTCCGGAACGTGAAACTATTCCTACGGAACCAATTTTATGAATCGGACCTGGCATAATTCCAATTTTACATAGTCCTGGAGTGATAATGCCCGGGCAGTTTGGACCAATCAAGCGTGACCCTTTTTGTCTTACAAAAGAAACAGCACTTACCATATCTATAACTGGGACACCCTCCGTAATAGCAACAATCAGTGGTATTTCCGCATCCGCGGCTTCCATGATGGCATCTGCCGCAAAAGGCGGTGGAACCAAAATCATTGATGCATTTGCTCCGGTGGCTTGTACTGCTTCCTCCACCGTGTTAAATATCGGCACTCCTTCAAAAGTTTGTCCGCCTTTTCCCGGTGTGACTCCGGCAACTACGTTTGTTCCGTAATCTTTACAGCCACGGGTGTGCAACATTCCTTGAGAACCGGTGATACCCTGTACCAGTAATTTTGTATTATTATCAATGAGTACTGACATGAAATCCTGAAACAATTTGGAGATGAATATTTTTTTAAATACCAGTATAAAAGAGACCTCTCAATGAATCAAGGAATCAGACACTATCTGCACATATTCTTACAACTACTGTAAATTACATTCCCCTGTGTTTAAATTATAGCTATATTTCCAATATTGTAGAACCTGTTGTCCTGCGACTTTGCAAAGCACGGTGAGCATTTGCTGCATCTTTCAGGGGAAATGTTTGATTAATAGATATTGATATCCCACCTCTTATTGCTTCGAACAAAGGAGAGCTAATTTCCTCAGTCAGCTCAGGTGTTGCTGTGTGTGGAGCCAAACTTGGTCTGGTAATATAAAGAGCCTTTTTTGCCAACACTGCTAATGCTAACTCAGGAGGAGGGCCTGAAGCAGCGCCAAAAGACACCAAAACACCAAAAGGTGATAGACACTTTAACGATCCGAAATATGTATCTTCGCCAACACCGTCAAACACAACTGGGACACCTTTTCCGTCTGTTATCTCTTCAACCCTTGTAGTGAAATCTTCACGAGTGTAATTTATAGTATGATGGCATCCATGCGCCTTAGCTATACCAGCTTTTTCATCTGTGCTTACAGTGCCTATAACTTCAACACCAAGTTTATTCAGCCACTGACAAGCGAAAAGACCGACTCCCCCTGCGGCTGCATGAAACAATACAGTTTGACCTTTTTTAACTGGAAAGGTTTTGTTGATTAGATATGATACAGTCAAACCTTTCAATAGTATTGCTGCTGCCTGAGAGTCAGAAATATAATCAGGTAATTTAATTAACCTGTCTGCTGGGTATAAACGACTCTCTGCATAGGCGCCCGGTGGTCCCATAACATAGCCAACCCGATCACCAACCTTAACATTTACTACATCTACTCCAATTGTTTCTACTACACCAACTGCCTCCATGCCTATGCCAGTTGGCAGGCTTAGCGGGTAGATTCCAGATCTCTGATAAACATCAATGAAATTCAATCCAACTTTTTTTGCTCAATTCGGACTTCGTTTTTACCTGGATGATGCAGGGACGTTTCTTCCCACTTCATGACCTCTGGGCCACCATATTCATAAATAAGAATTGAATGCGACATTGAATTTTACTCTCAAATATTGATTATATTTTCAATTTCCATTTGATAGACATCATCTCTCCCTGAAATAATTAAGCCTATTTAACCGTCCTGAGAATTAAAAGCAGAACCGGACCTATTAAGAGTATCACACCTGTTGATGAAAATGCCCAAAACCAGGCTTCAGAATTGTTATGACCTCCAAATGCATTCAGTACAATTCCAAAACCAATAGGCCCCAGGAAGGAACCGATGAAACCGATACTTGAATGAACGGCCATAGTTACTCCACGTTCTCCCTCTGAAGCGCTCTCAATTGCGCCGGTGGTAATTGAAGCAGAATCTCCTGTGACAAAACAACCATATACCAGGACAAGTACAATCAGCAACGGCGCGGAGAGACCAATGCTATTTCCAATCACAATTGCTAAAACTGCGGAAATGCACATAATACTGATTACAGTACGTATTCTGCCGAAACGCATTGCCAATTCATTGCCGATGATGCTGGAAGGCATTCCAAGTAAAACTCCAAAAAATACAATAACAGAAGGCTGATAATTGAGTCCGTCAGCAACACCTGAAAGTGCAAATGCAAGATAGACTACAATCCAGGAGCGGAATGCAAATAGTTCATAATTATGAGAGGAATAGCAGGCAATCCATCCCATTGCGTTAGAATTTCTTAATACCGGCCTGAAGTCAAGTGAACGCAAACCTGAACGAGATCCAACATGATTGGGACGACTTTCCAAGACTTTAGATACGATCAGCAGTGCCAGCAAAGCACAGAGGCTTGCAATCCAGAAAGCTGTTTCCCAGGGATACCATTCCAGAATTGAACCACCAATCAAGAATGATAGTGCACTGCCGGCACCAAATGAGGCCGTATAAAACGATGTCGCGCGAATTCTTGATGTCCCAGACAGACGGTCTGTCAGGGCTTTAAGCCCCGGCATATAAGTCCCTGCCAGGCCTATTCCTCCCAGGGTCCTGAAGAGCATGGCTGACCAGTAACCCTCAACAAACAGTGCGAAACCAATGCAACTGATCAGAGTTATTAAAACACCAGTGATGTATATTTTTTTTGCATCGATCCAATCGGTAAGGCTGACCAGGATCATGACTGAGATCATATAGGAGCCATAGTAGATCCCGCTGATCCAGCCTGCGTCAACACTGTCCAACTTCCATTCTTCAAAGAAAAAAGGAAGCATGGATGAAAACGTGAAGACTCCCTGCATTGTCAGGACTTCAGCAAGGCAAATCCAGAAAATGATGCGTATTGAGGATTCCTCTTTAAGAATTGGCTTGGAAGTCATGTTTTTGACAAAAAATCATGACTTCAATGAATATGACAAGGCCTTGTAGACACCAGTGAGTATAGTTAATGTGCCCGCAATTATCAATATAAGGCAGATTGGCCGTGACAGGTATTCCAACACATCATAATGAACCATCTGCATACCCTGAGCAAAATTCTGCTCACCGATTTTGCCCAGGATAATACCCAGCACAATACCGGGGATAGAATAACCGGATCGTCTCAGCAAAAAGCCCATAATTCCGGCACCAAACATTATTATCACATCAAGTACCAGACCACGTCCGATATATGATCCAATACTAGCCAGCAGCAAAATCATTGGTGCTAAAAATTGAAAAGGAATTTTTAATAGATACAAAATCGTCTTCGTTTCAATTAATCCGATGAAGAGGATCGATAAATTTGCATAAAACATTGCAGCAAAAACGATCCATATCAGTTCGGGTGAATTATAAAATACCATTGGGCCCGGTTCCAGATCATGCATCTGGAAGACTCCCACCATTAGAGCAGTCATTGCACCTCCAGGGAGTCCCAGTGCCAACAACGGAATCATGGCCGCACCTGTCGCGGCATTATTTGCAGTCTCAGATGAAATCACCCCTTCCAAATTACCTTTGCCGAATGATTCTTTGTTCTTAGACCAGCGTACTGCTTCGCCATAACCCATAAATGCCGCAAGAGTTGCACCGATTCCAGGTAGAATTCCACAAAAAAACCCAACCAGCATGGATCTTAGCACAGCTATTTTATAAGACCAAAGTTCTAAAAAGGTGGGGAAATCAAGACTAAGTTTAGGGGCTTTATACATGCCGGTGGCCTTTTTTTCTGCTTGTACGAAAATTTCAGACACTGCAAAAAAACCCATTATTGCGGGAACAAATGCTATGCCCGCAGCAAGATCAGAAAATCCGAAGTTGTAACGATTTATACCACCCACCGGATCCTGGCCGATTGTGGCTATCAGGAGTCCGAGTAATACAGACATCCAACCCTTCCACATAGTCCTGCCTCCAACTGAGGAAGCTACGGCCAGGCCGAAAAAAACCAAGGCAAAAATTTCTGGTGGACCTATATTGGAGATCGCCCAATTCGCGAGCGGTTCTGTTGCCGCCATCATAATTATCGCAGATGAAACACCTCCAATTGCTGAACACAAAACAGCTGCACCAACCGCTTTTCCTGACTGACCTTTGCAGGTCATGGGATATCCGTCGAATGCAGTTGGAGCGTTTTCAGGAGCACCGGGAATATTGAACAGAATTGCCGTAATAGCTCCACCATAGGTGCCCGTGCAGTAAATCACGGCAAAAGGCATAACACCTTGAGCGGGTTCAAGATTTGCTGTAAAAGGTAAAAGGATCGCTGCAAGAGTTAACATGCTAACGCCGGGAATGGCACCAAACAACATCCCTCCAATTACTCCAAAGATAAATATTCCTATAGAAAAAGGATCTCCAAAAAGAGCGATGCTTCCGGCGATAAAGTTATCAATCAAAAGGACCTTAAAAATTAAGCGATTGGTGGAGTTTGGTATTTAGAGTCAGCATGAATGCGCTGAAATCATAGAATGGTGATATATTGCCCTGTGGAAGTGGAGCATTGAGGATTACCATAAACAACAATATAAGCAGGAAATAAATAAATAATGTAATTCCTAAAACCCATTTTATTCGTTTTTCACCCAGCAGCAAAATTGTGAGAGCAATGAAAACAGGTGTCGCCGAATAGAATCCAACCGGTTTTAGTGACCATGCAAATATGAGAGGAAGAGCCAATATTGCTAATATCTTCTGAATTGATCCAATACCATCATAAGATATTTCCTCATCCTGATCGGTAATACCCACCCTGCCGTGCTGGGCCTCTGAACCTTTTTTGTAAAGATGGAGAAGGTTGCCCAGCGTTACCAGTAAAAGAAAACCTAAAATAAATCTGGGCCAACCTGTGGCACCAAATTTATATATTTCTATTTCCTGACCGAACTCAAAAGAGTACACATAAAAGACAGCCACAATAGTTAACCAGACTAAGGTTTCAACAATGTGGCTTGTCTTTAACTTTGACATGAACAACTTTCGAAATAACTGGGAAGCGTGTCAGGTTGGAAAACACCTGACACGATTACGAAAAGGAGATTTTGAGGTTTTAAGAAAATATGAGAAAGGAACTATTTAAGTTTCAGCCCCATTTTTTTATAGACCTCTCGATATTGTGCAATGGTACTGGTAATCAGTTCTCTTGCACCTGCTGTATCTCGGTAGCTATCTATCACAGTCATGAATTTAGAATCATTGAATTTTTGATAGCTATCCTGACAATATCCTCGCTGGAATGCCCATTGAAGCCACTTCACACGATCAGACGGAGCATTTGCATTAACGAAAAATCCACGGAAGCGTAAAAGGGGCTCAAAGTTCATGCCCACTTCTATATGAGTTGGAACGTCAGCAAAGACGGATGGTCGTTCGTTAAAAATGGTCAGGATTGGCTTGAATTTATCTGCGTCAAGAAATTTCCTGACATCACCGGGCTGCTCAAATAGAGCATCAACCTGTCCTCCTAGAAGTGCACCATAACGGGGGGCGCCCTTATCAAAGGAAATCTGTTGGATTTTCATTCCCGCACCATCGGTGATGAATTTCATTGTTACCCGCTCCATTGAACCTTCCTTGGAAACATTGGCGATGGTTGACTTGCCATTTTGAGCCTTGACATATTTCACAAATGAGGCCCAGTCACTAAAACGAGTTTCATTGGTCCGAATATATATCTGTGAAAATGTCACCTGGGAAGTAACAAGTGGTATCAGGTCAACTGCCGGATTTGG
>JAESQU010000058.1 GCA_016764995.1 SAR324 cluster bacterium
AACCCACTCTAATCCCAGCAAAAACTCACTCTAATCCTAGCAAAAACTCACTCTAATCCCAGCAAAAACTCACTCTAATCCCAGCAAAAATCCACTCTAAATGACATAGGCCCGTATTTTTTGTCATCCCGGACTTGATCCGGGATCCAGGTTTAAAATCAAATTGTGTAGGCTGGGCCTTTTTTCTAATGAAGTACAGTTACAAGAGTACTTGTTAAAATAATGTACATAGGGCTTGAAAGTCTATTTTTTTTTGTTACACTTACGTGACAATTTATAAGCAGGAGTTTGTAGTGAGTATAGAAGAAATAGAAACAGCAATCACCGAGTTACCTCCAAGTAAATTATTTGCTTTATCTAGTTGGTTTGAAAAGTATCAAGCTACTGTATGGGATCAGCAAATTGAGAAAGATTTGGAAGCAGGGCATTTAGACGATTTTCTGGCTGAAGTCGATGCAGAGTACGATGCTGGAATATCCCATCCACTGTGAAACACAGAGCACTGCCACGTTTTTGGGAAGACTATCAAGCACTTCCAGACAAAGTGCGGAAACTGGCAGACATGAATTTTAAACTTCTTAAAACCAATCCCTCACATCCATCGTTACACTTCAAGAAAATTGGAGAATCTAAACAATTATGGTCTGTGAGAATAGGCTTACAATATCGGGCACTTGGACGTGAAAAACCGGAAGGAATTGTATGGACATGGATTGGTTTTTCATGACAAATATGAAAAGCTTTTAAAAAAACGGCGTTAATCAGAAAAAGACTTAATTATTAGGAAAAATGATGGAAACATTAAACATATTACTCATTGGAGCAGGGACGGGAGTTGTCTTGGCAATTGTCAGTATGCTACTGATAAATGCAGAAAATTCTGAACAATATCCTCTTGGAGGATTTCTACCAGCATTATGGATGGTTACTGATCTGGGAGTGGATTCGAGAATTATGGTGGCCGGAATTTTGATGATGGGTGGAATGACGGGATTTTACCTGACTCTCACATTTTGGAAGGAACGTCCCGCAGTTTTGAAAGATAATTCCGCACCGGCAACGCATAGCGCACATGACTCAAATGCAATTACCGATGACGAACACCAGACTATAACTGTCAGCGGAAAGTCGTTAGCAGAATTTCTCTAGGAACTTTTATCAGTTAAGAATTGTGGAACTCAGCTGATAATGTTGTGTTCCGGTCCAAAAGGGAATTTGGTGATATTTTCCGCACCGTCTTTCGTCACCACTAGAATATCATGTTCGCGGTATCCTCCAGCTCCAGGCATGCTTTCCGGAAGCATCACCATTGGTTCAATTGAGACGACCATATTCGGTTCCAGCACAGTTTCAATATCCTCACGTAATTCCAGTCCGGCTTCTCGTCCGTAATAGTGAGAAAGAGTTCCAAAGGAGTGTCCATAACCAAATGTGCGGAATTTTAGTAAATCATGTTTGATAAAAATTTCATTCAGTTCCTCCGCAATATCACAACACTTTACCCCCGGTTTGATGAGTTCCAACCCACGTCGGTGCACTTCAACATTTGCCTCCCAAACTTCAAGATGACGCACTGACGCGTGATCAAAAAATAAAGTTCTTTCTAATGCAGTGTAATACCCTGCAATCATCGGAAAACAGTTTAGACTGAGAATATCCCCTTTTTGAATTTTACGTGTACTGACGGGATTGTGAGCACCATCCGTGTTGATTCCGGACTGGAACCAGGTCCAGGTATCCATGATGTCGCTTTCCGGATAACGTTTCGCAATTTCACGTACCATCGTCTGGGTGGAATGCAGAGCAACTTCGTGTTCCGGAACTCCTTCAGCGATTGCTTCCACACATGCCGCTCCCCCAATATCTCCGACTTGCGCGCCGTTGCGGATTAATGCTATTTCTTCCGCGGATTTGATCATCCGCTGTCGCATGGTCATTTTTGAAATATCAACAATCTCTGCGTCAGGCAATGCGTCCTGAAGTTTGTTTAAGTTTTCCAGATTGATGTGATCATACTCAACACCAACACAAGATTTCCCCTGCATTTCCTGCTTTGCGGCTCTGAAATAATTATCCCGCTCCCAATCAGTAAAAATAATATTTTCGCCAAAACCACGCCGCCAGGGTTGTCCACCATCAATATTCGCGGTAATGGACTTCAGCTTATCCTGTGTCACCACCAGTCCATAAGGACGTCCAAAGGCGCAGTAAACAAAATGATTGTAATAATTGATGTTATGGATGGAAGTAAAAAATACGGCATCCACTTTTTCTTTTTCCATCTGTGACCGTAACTTGGCCAAACGGGTTTCCATTTCTGCGGCAGAAAATATTGGCGTTTGTTTTTCGCCATTTTGAATTGAAATTAGTTGTTCCATAACTAAGCCTTCCTACAGAAAATGTTAAACAAAAACATTATTCAACTGGTTGTTAACACAGACAAAAGTAGTACATTTAGAAATGTCCTTTATTTTTTTTGCACCGATATAAGTACATGTGCTCCGGACACCACCCAGCAGATCGAGCAGCGTATCCTCCAATGCTCCCTTGTACGGAATCCTCACCAGCTTCCCCTCACTTGCTTTATAATCTTTACCCTTGTTTTCACTGTAATATTTATCGAGTGCAAAGCTACTCGCCATGCCATAAAATTCTACAGTTTTTTCACCGGTAATTTTATTTTCCGTAATTGTCCCACTATTCTCATCATGTCCTGCCAGCAATCCGCCCAGCATCACGAAATCCGCATTTGCTCCAAAGGCTTTGCTGATGTCACCTGAACACGTACAACCGCCGTCTGACATGACCATTCCGCCAATCCCATGCGCTGCATCTGAACAGTCTATAACCGCACTCAACTGTGGAATTCCGACTCCCGCCACATTTCGGGTAAGACATGCCGAGCCGCCACCAATTCCAACTTTAACAATATCTGCGCCTGACAAAATCAGTTGTTCCGTCATTTCCGGAGTACAAACATTTCCGGCAATAATAATCTTATCCTCAAATTCAGTACGCACCTGCTTGATAAAATCTGAAAACTGTTCGGTGTAGCCGTTGGCAACATCAATGCAGATAAAATTAAAAAGTTTTGCTTGATCACCCAACTCGTGCAAGATCCGCAAACCATCCGCGATGCCAATTGTGATGGCAACATTTTTCTTGATGCTATTTGGAATTTTGAGCAACTCTTCAGCAGTATGGAATTTATGCAGACAAGTCAGTGTGTTGTGCTTGCTTAAAATTTTTGCAGAGCCGATTGTACCGACTGTGTCCATATTTGACGCTACAACCGGTATTCCTTTCCAGGAAATATCGGACCACTTGAACTTAAACTTCCTTTCAAGATCAACCTCTTTCCGTGAAGTATAATAGCTGCGTTTCGGTTTAATGAGAACGTCTGAAAAATCGTATTTAACTTCTTTTTCAATATGCATTTTTAATCCGTTATGTATTCTTGTGTATTTTCAAATTCCCAAGGAAAATGAATCCAGAGATTTTCAGAATCCTTTGCTACTTCTCTCGCAAAAAAATGTGGCGTAAAATCACATTCGTTGTTCCACCACAAAGAAGCAAATTTAGGCACATCACAAAATTCTTTAATTTCATCATTGATCTTGAGAAAGGTTTCTCCGCCATCACAAACATCATCCACAACCAGCATATTTTTGTATTTTTGCTCAGATTTATACGCAACCCAGGTTGGAAAATCTCTCAGTGCTGTTTGGATCGGAACCATCGGTAATTGAAACCAGTGACTCAATGCGACTGCGGGAACCAGTCCACCTCTCGATACTCCTACAATAACATCCGGTTTAAAGTCAGACAAAGAAACTTGACGCGCGATTTTCTGAATATCGATTAAGCATTCCTTCCAGGAATAATAGTATTTATTGAACATTTGATTAAGAGAAGAAACTGTTAAAGGAAGATTAAAAAGCGGTTTACGAAATCACGCGAAACTATCAGCTCATTCAATCATAACTAAAGGCTTTGATACAGTAAAGACCTTAGAGTTTAAAGCGCTGTTTTTTAACTCCGGATTGTAACTATTATTTTTCCGGAGTAAAAGATTGTTTAAA
Organism: SAR324 cluster bacterium; assembly: GCA_016764995.1. Classification (GTDB taxonomy): domain Bacteria; phylum SAR324; class SAR324; order SAR324; family NAC60-12; genus Arctic96AD-7. The sequence goes on from JAESQU010000058.1 coordinate 4,083, forward strand.
AAAATCCAACCAGTTAAGTCCGGCAATACGCTCGACTTCATTTTCGGAAAATCCTGTTTTCCGTAAACAACTGAATATATTTTCAAAATTTCGATTGTCGCGAAACCATTTTGGCTGTTCCGGAAAACCGGCCAGTTCTGCGGAGCCTTCTCCGAAATCCCTTTCCTTGCTCCATGTACCGTTTCGCATCCACTCAACCACGCTGTCAGGCTGGTTTTGACAAAGATCACTGCCAATTCCAATCCGTTCGACTCCGATCATTTCCGCAGTCCTCGCGATCATAGCGCAGAAATCTTCAAGTGTACATGCAGATTTATTTTTCAAGTGGTGCGGATACATCGAAAAACCGAGCATTCCGCCACTTTCCGCAAGTGCCTTTAATACATCATCCGACTTGTTCCGCAATGCCTCACACCAAAAAAAAGGATTTGCATGTGTGATGGCAATCGGTCTAGCTGAAATTTCTATTGCCTCAAGAGTTGAACGTCGCGCGGAATGGCTCATGTCCACAACCAGACCGACCCTGTTCATTTCTTTTATTACTTGACGTCCCATTCGTGTTATTCCGGGATCGTCTTCTTCGTAACATCCTGTCGCCAGAAGACTTTGATTGTTGTAGGAAAGCTGCATGAAACGCACGCCTAGTTGATGACAAATTTCAACTAAACCAATATCATCCTCAATTGGAGAGCAATTTTGGAAACCAAAAATAATTGCTGTTCGACCTTCGTCACGCGCCTTCAGCACATCATCTGCACTGCGTCCCTGAAAAATTAACTCAGAATGCTTCTCAAAAAGACGGTTCCAGGCGATTACATTCTTAACCATTTCCTGAAAATCCTCATGGTAGCAAATCGTCACATGAACAGCCGCAACTCCGCCTTCATTCATCTGCCGGAAAATCGCCTCAGACCAGTTGCTGTACTGGAGTGCGTCAATGATTAGTGGGAGTTTAGGAGTTTTCATGGTTGTATTACTTGTTTGAAAATAAGACAAAATAGCTAATATTTGCGTTTAGTTTTTGCGCCATTATAGAGGATTTTTGAGTAGTTTTCATTAGCAAGTTTTCGCAGAGAAACCGAGCGGCTATCCATATCATTTTGAGGTCGATACAAGCTCATGCCATCACGATCCTGTCTTTGCTTGCCACGTATGTGCATCCACATATTTTTAACAACAGGGAACCTCTATAAGCTACATTTTAATCATTTTCTATTCAGTTTATCAATGATGTTTATGGTAGTTATTATTAGATAATTACAATTCGTTAGTAACGATAAAGCTGTCCCCGACTTTGGCCCCGGAAGGTTTTACTTGCGCGGACTGAGCCATCTACAGCAAGTACCATTCCAGGTTGCAAAACGGTTTTGTCTCCGAAAACCAACTGCGGTTTTTCCAAAAAACTGAATCCGGTTCCGTGTCCGCAACGAAAAGGATAATCATAACCTGCACTTTGGATAACTTCAGCATAAGTGGTAAAGACTTCTACAGCCCTCACACCGGGACGTAGCACGGCCAAGGCCGCAGGTGGTCATCTATAGCAATAGGACGACAGATCAACAACTAATTACTCAAGTATTGTTTTGCAAGTAATTTAATGAAAACTCTAGCCTGTCACAAGTTTTTTTAAAGATTTAACAAACATAAAGAGGAAAATTATTTCACTTTCATTTTATCTTAAATCATCCATGAAATGACATCAAAATTTATGTTTTAAATTACTTTTACAAGTAACGCATTATATTGCAAAATTTTTCTTGAGTGATGGTATTTTTGTTGCTATGCTTTGCGCTCAAGAAAGTGTAAATTTTAAGTCTCAAACAAGGAAATAAATATGGACAAAGAACGTTTTGAACGCGGACTGGCAGCAAGAAAATCTGTGCTTGGAGAAGAATATGTAGAAAAAGCTTTGGCGAAGGCCGATGACTTTAACCGTGAATTTCAGGAACAACTCACCGAGTTCTGTTGGGGTTCGTGCTGGGGTAACGATGCCTTAGACAAACGCCAGCGGAGCCTGCTCAACCTCGGTATGATTGCGGCTCTCAACCGCATGACTGAATGGGAAACTCACTTCCGAGGTGCAATAAAAAATGGACTCACAATCGAAGAACTAAAAGCCATTTTGCTTCAAATATCCGTTTACTGTGGAGTGCCCACCGGAGTGGAGTGTTTCAGGATTGCCAAAAAAGTGTTTGCTGAACTGGAAACGGAGAAGTGACGCATAACATTTCTTGTTGAAATAATTTTTAATACAAATGTGAAAATTAGGGAAAAATATGAATTATGAAGTAATCGTTTCATGTGCGGTCACAGGTGCAGGTGACACAGTCGGAAAGAGTCCACTTATTCCGGTAACTCCGGAAGAAGTTGCAAATGCTGCCATTGAAGCGGCCAAGGCCGGTGCAGCAATAGCTCACATTCATGTTCGAGATCCGGAAACCGGAAAAGGATCGCGAGATACGGAGTTATTTAAGGAAACGGTCGATCGCATTCGTTCAAGTGACACCGATGTTATTATCAATTTGACAGCTGGAATGGGAGGCGACTGGAACCCGAGTGACGACGATCCGTCGCTTCCAGGGCCTGGAACAGATATGATCGGACCACTTGAGCGTCTTGCACATGTAAAGGAGTTGCTTCCTGAAATATGCAGTCTCGATTGTGGAACTTTGAATTTTGGTAACGGAAATGAAATTTACATCTCAACACCACCTTACCTCAGAAAGATGGCCGAACTGACGAAAGAGTGGGGTGTCAAACCGGAACTCGAAGTCTTTGAACTCGGGCATCTCCGTTTCGCCAAACAAATGATTGCAGAAGGTCTGATTGCCGATCCGCCGATGTTTCAAATTTGCCTTGGAATTCCATGGGGTGCCGATCATAGTGTTGACATGCTGAAGGTTATGAAGGACGAACTACCCCACGGTGCAGTTTGGGGAGGATTCGGAATTTCACGAATGCAGATGCCAATCGCGGCGGCTGCTGTTGCTATGGGCGGAAATGTGCGTGTCGGACTTGAGGACAACATCTATCTTGAACGTGGTGTCCCGGCAACCAATGCACAGCTTGTAGAAAAAGTGATCGGTATCATCGAACGGATGGGAGCGAGGGCAGTCACTCCAGCTGAGGCTCGAAAAAAATTAGGGTTGCGGAATGCTTGAATTATTTTGATGATTGATCACCAATAACTTGATTGACATGAAAAATCCGTCTGCAATCGGAACTATAGACGACAATGGACTAAGACTTAAGAGTTTGAGCAAGAACTTCGGCGAGTTCACTGCAGTTGAGGATGTGAACCTCCACATTAGGCGAGGAGAATTTTTGACCATCTTGGGACCATCTGGCTCCGGCAAAACCACCTTGCTCATGATAATAGCCGGATTTTTGGAAGCAACAACTGGCGATATTCAGTTCGATGGCTTGTCAATCATGTCGCTAAGGCCAGAAAAACGCAATTTTGGAATGGTTTTTCAAGGTTATGCATTATTCCCTCACAT
>JAESQU010000059.1 GCA_016764995.1 SAR324 cluster bacterium
AAGGCTCGAGCACATCGAGCACCTTCGTTAGTTGAAAATCTTTCTCGCCGCCCTGTGGAAACCAGCTCCAGTCCTTCCAGGCCGGATCTGTCCTGAGCGGCAAGCCAACACCATCAGGATGGTAGACACTAAGAAAACGTTTCGGCGTATCGTTGGGAGCAGAATTTGTATAGTATTATTGTTCAACATTAATCAAATAGAACTAAAATTTTTAGCAGCAAAGTTGTTATGTACAGCGTGGATACCCACGACTTGATTTTTCCTTACTTACTTCGTAGAGTTACCGAAAAAGCGGCGTTGGCTTCCTATAACTGGATTGGTCGAGGTAATAAAGAAGGAGGAGACAAAGCCGCAGTTGACTCAATGAGAAAGTCGCTGACAGAGATAAAACTGAACGGCACAGTTGTCATCGGTGAGGGTGAAAAGGACCAAGCGCCTCAATTATACAACGGCGAAGTATTTGGCGATGAAAATGCCGAAGACCACCTGGACATTGCGGTCGATCCTGTAGAAGGAACAACCTATTTGGCCGGTGGTCAAACTAACGCAATGGCTGTGATCGCGACTGCGCCAAGGGGCACAATGTTTGATCCCGGCCCTGCGTTTTATATGGAAAAATTTGCTGCTCCTGCTGAAACAAGAGGCAAGATAGATATGGAGTGGCCCACCGAAAAAAAACTTCAAACTGTGGCCACGTTAATTGAAAAAGATTTGGCAGATCTAACCGTCTTTGTTTTGGATAAGCCTAGGCATCGAAGCCTTATTGAAGAGATTCATAATGCAGGCGCACGCGTGACCCTTTATCCGGCAGGTGATGTTGCGGGAGCCTTAATGGCGGCAATTCCGGATACTGAAGTAGATGTTTTGATGGGTACAGGTGGAACTCCGGAAGGAATAATTTCAGCATGCGCGATTCGAGCAATGGGCGGAGAATTTCTTGGCAGAATAGATCCACAACTTGCCACAGAGATTGTGAGTGTTAGGAACGTGGGTTTGGAAACTGATCGCTGGTATGACCGAGATGAATTGATCAGCTCAAACGATGTTCATTTTTGCGCTACCGGTAATACTTCCGGATTGCTGTTTAGTGGAGTTAAACTCACGAAACATCATTTACGTACAGAGACTCTGATTGTGACCGGTGCTTCAAAAGAAAAAGTGTCCTTGACGAACTGGCACAATAGATAAAACTATTTTAGTAGCAAAAAATATAACTGAAGTCGAAGTCAAAGAACGTGGCTGTTAGTAACTTTAAATATTCAACTTGAAAAAGGAGAAACAATGCCAATGAATCGTGTAGACGACCGCCCGATCATTCTCGGGATTGTAGGAGATGTAGCTGCGGGTAAAACCACTCTAGCCGCGGGGTTGCTGAAATTCTTGGAAAAGATCAAGTTGTGACTATTTGTACAGACGATTATCACAAGTACAACCGAGCACAACGAGCCGAAAACGGCACATCTGCTCTTGATCTAAAATATAACTACTTGGACATTATTGAAAATGATCTGAATAGTTTGCGCAACGGCAAAGCCATCATCAAACCGATTTACAGTCATAATGATGGAACCTTTAAACCTGCCGTGTATGTTGAGCCGAAACCATATATTGTGGTGGAGGGATTGCTTGGTTACAGTACCAGAGCAATGCGTAATAATTATGATGTTAAAATATATTTAGATCCGGAGGAAGAATTACGGATTCGCTGGAAAGTAATTCGGGATACAACCAAGCGCGGTTATACTGAAGAACAAGTGTTGGCCTCACTGGAAAAGAGGAAAGATGATAGTCCGGCTTTCATTCATCCGCAGCGTACTTTTGCTGATATGGTGATTCAGTTTTATCGGCCGGAAGGCAATGAAGATGAAGTTGGTCCAAAACTTAACGTCCGGCATACTTTAAGACCAACTTTGCCCCATCCGGATCTGACATCTTTACTGGATGTTGGCGCGAAAACAGGCATTTCTCTTGATTTGGTACGGGACAGAGATGGGAAACCTGTCGATATTCTTGATATTCATGGTAGTATTGAAACACATCGTGCAAGTAAACTTGAAGAATTATTGTGGACTCTGATTCCTGAAGCACAACATTTGCGCGAAAATACCCGTTCCATTGAAGAAATGGAAAAAATTAACCGAATAAGTCATCCTTTGATGTTGACTCAACTTTTGGTTGCCTATCACATGGTGAAGGCAGCTCTGGGACATCACGCAATCTAGAGACTAGAATCTAGAAACTAGAGACTATAAATTAGAATCTAGGAAATAGAATTAGACTACTTTATTTTTAATTTTTTAGCTTATTGATTTAAACATGACTGCTCCTCCACTCCATAATGACATGGCAAACGCACTCCGTTTTTTAGCGGCTGATGCTGTCCAAAAAGCAAAATCAGGTCACCCCGGAATGCCGATGGGCATGGCGGATGTGGCAACAGTATTGTTTACCCGTTTCTTAAATTTTAACGCAAGTGATCCTTCTTGGGCGGACCGTGACCGTTTTATTTTGTCCGCGGGACACGGTTCAATGCTGCTTTATGCGCTGCTTCATTTGACAGGTTACGAGGATTTCACCCTGGATGAATTAAAAAATTTCCGCCAACTTGGTTCAAGAACAGCAGGACATCCGGAATATGGACATGGCGCCGGAATTGAAACCACCACCGGACCACTCGGACAAGGGATCGCAAATGCCGTCGGAATGGCGCTTGCGGAAAGGATGTTGGCGGAAAGATTTGGCAGTGAAATTGTGGATCATTACACGTATGTCATTGCCGGTGACGGATGCCTCATGGAAGGAATCAGCCATGAAGCGGCTTCTTTGGCCGGACACTTGGGACTTGGAAAACTGATAATATTTTTCGATGATAACGGGATTTCCATCGACGGCTCCACCGATCTTGCAGTCAACGATGATCAACTGATGCGCTTTAAAGCTTATGGTTGGGATGTTGCGGCCTGTGATGGGCACGACATTGATGCAGTTGAAGCGGCTATTGAAAGAGCAATTGAAACATCCGATAAACCATCTTTGATTGCATGTAAAACTACTATCGGCTTCGGCTCTCCAAACAAAGCCGGAACCGCCGCGACACACGGAGCGCCTTTGGGTGATGATGAAATTGCCGCTACACGTGAAGCTCTGAACTGGCCTTATCCAGCGTTTGAAATTCCGGAAAAAGTCAGTAACGCATGGCGTAACTTGGGGTCCAGGAATCAGGCTAAAATGGAAGCGTGGCAGGAACGGCTGGACAAGTCAGGACGCAAAGAAGAGTTTGAACGCGTCATGTCCGGAACACTTCCGGAAAACTGGGAATCTCCTCTACTTGATTTCAAGCGGAAGCACTCTGAAGAAAAAACGAAAATTGCTTCCCGCAAAGCGAGTCAGGAAACACTGGATGTGCTTGCAGAAACGATTCCGGAATTGGCCGGAGGTTCTGCGGATTTGACCGGTTCAAATTTAACGAAAGCCAAATCGCAAAAACCTGTAACGCCTGCAGATTTTTCCGGAAGCTATATTCATTATGGAGTTCGTGAACACGGCATGGCTGCCGCCATGAACGGAATCGCACTGCATGGCGGGTTCATTCCGTATGGCGGAACATTTCTCATTTTTACTGATTACTGCCGTCCCGCGATACGCCTTTCAGCTTTGATGCGGCAGCGTGTGATTTATGTGATGACACACGATTCAATCGGTTTGGGTGAAGACGGCCCCACACATCAGCCGGTTGAACACGTTTCGAGTTTGCGGGCAATTCCAAATTTGAATGTGTTCCGGCCTTGCGACACTGTGGAAACAGCGGAGTGTTGGGCCGCGGCGCTCGCAGCTTCTTCCACGCCTTCGATTCTCTCACTTTCGCGGCAGGGTTTACCGTGTATGCGCACAGAACATACGGATGAAAATTTAAGTGCAAAGGGTGGATACGTTCTGGCCGAAGCAGAAGGTACACGTGAAGTTAGCTTGATTGCTTCAGGATCGGAAGTCTCAATTGCCATGGAAGCCCGTGATCAATTGCAAGCCGAAGGTGTTTCTGTGTCAGTGGTCTCTATGCCTTGTCTGGAAAAATTTGAGGAACAAAATCAGCAATACCGTGACCAAGTGACTCCGCCGGAAATTCCTGTTGTAGTTGTAGAAGCCGCGATCGAGCAGAGCTGGGGCAGGTATCTTGGCAGGAAAGGAAAATTCGTCGGGATGAGCACCTTCGGAGCTTCCGCACCTGCAGGCGATCTATACAAACATTTCGGAATTACTACAGAAAATGTTAGAAAGGCGGTCAAAGAAGTTTTGAGATGAAATTAAACTTCTGAAAGAGCCTCTTGGCTTGAACCTGAAAGCTAATCATGGCAGAATAATTCGTTAAACAATAAAATTATACTTACAGGTTTCAGGACTAATTCTGAAACCTTAAACCTAAAACTGAGAACTGATTATGGCTTTAATATCTTTAAGACAACTACTTGATCATGCGGCTGAAAACGGCTACGGCGTGCCGGCTTTCAACGTCAACAACATGGAACAAATTCAGGCAATTATGCGGGCGGCAAAAGCCACTGATTCACCGGTAATTTTACAGGCAAGCCGAGGAGCACGCTCCTATGCGGGTGATATTTTTCTGCGACATTTGTTCAATGCCGCCGTGGAAATGTATCCGGACATTCCAATTTGCATTCACCAGGATCACGGAAATAATTTGGACACTTGTTTATCCGCAATGGCGAATAATTTCACCAGTGTCATGATGGACGGTTCACTGGAAGAGGATGCTAAAACTCCGGCTTCCTATGAATATAATGTTGACACCAGTACAAAAGTTACCGAAATCGCACACAAAATTGGTGTTTCGGTAGAAGGAGAACTTGGATGTTTGGGCTCACTCGAAACCGGTGAAGGTGAAAAAGAAGACGGACATGGTTTTGATGGCAAATTATCACATGATCAATTGCTGACTGATCCTGATCAAGCAACTGATTTTGTGAAGAAAACACAAGTTGACGCATTGGCTGTCGCGATTGGAACTTCGCATGGTGCATACAAATTCAGCAGAAAGCCTGATGGAGATATACTTGCGTTGAATGTGGTCAAAGCGATCAACAAAAGATTACCTGGATTGCACATGGTAATGCACGGCTCAAGTTCTGTTCCGCAGGAATTGCAGGACATCATCAATGAAAACGGTGGAGAAATGCCTCAGACCTGGGGAACGCCTGTTGCTGAAATTGTTGAGGGCATCAAATATGGAGTCCGAAAAGTTAATATAGATACAGATTGCCGTATGGCTATTTCAGGACAAATCCGGAAAGTTTTACTTGAAAAGAAAGCGGAATTTGATCCACGCAAGTACACGATTCCCGCAACCTCTGCCATGCAAGTTGTTTGTGAAGCACGTTACGAATCGTTTGGAACCGCAGGCAATGCCTCAAAGCTCAAGCCACTTCCATTGACTGTTATGGCGGAGCGTTACAATTCTGGAGAGTTGGATCAAAAAATTAATTAAATTACGTATTCAAAACTCACCTTTAGCAATAAGGTATTATGTCTAAAAAAACTTATAATGCGGGCGTCAAGGAATACCGCGATACCTATTGGATGCCGGAGTACACACCAAAAGATACTGACATCCTGGCCTGTTTCAAAATAACTCCGCAACCTGGAGTTTCCCGTGAAGAAGCCGCTGCTGCCGTGAGCGCGGAGTCCTCAACAGGTACATGGACAACGGTATGGACTGATCTTCTGACCGACTTGGATTATTACAAAGGGCGGGCTTATGCCATTGAGGATGTTCCGGGAGATGATGAGGCATTTTATGCTTTTGTCGCATATCCAATTGATTTATTTGAAGAAGGATCGGTTGTGAACGTGTTCACGTCTTTAGTCGGAAACGTTTTTTGCAGGACATCACCTTTCACGTCGAACTGAAAAACGAAAAATGTTACTAATTGTGACAGACGGATCACCTTCAGATATTGATGAGATGGATCCACAATATTTACGCATGGATGCTAAAAAAGCAACAGAGGAATTGCGCACAAAGGGCATTATGACCTATTGTCTTACTTTGGATCCGAGTGCTGATCATTATGTTCAAAGGATTTTCGGACAGAACAATTATACCATCATCGACAATGTCCAGCGTCTTCCTGAAAAACTACCAGCACTTTTTGCAACATTGACGAGTTGATCAAAAAACGCATGAAGTTTTGGTATCCGAAATTTCGCAATTGTGTTATCTTTTTTTCTGCTGAAAGTCAAAAACTTGGTGTTTCGGAATTCTAAACTTTTAATGAAATATGTACCATGAACCAAATTAAAATTTCACCTTCTATTCTTTCCGCTAATTTTGCGCGTCTAGGTGAACATGTAAAGGAGGCGGAAGATGCTGGTGTCGATTATATCCATGTGGATGTGATGGATGGGCATTTTGTCCCCAACATTACAATAGGCCCATTGATTGTGAAAGCCTTGCGGCCTGTAACCAAACTGCCACTGGATGTGCATTTGATGATTGAAAATCCGGAACGTTATATTGAGGACTTTGCCCAAGCCGGAGCAGATATAATAACCGTACACCAGGAAACATGTCCGCACCTGCATCGAACTCTTCAGCAGATTCACAATTTAGGAATACGGGCCGGTGTCAGTCTCAACCCCTCCACTCCCGCGAGCACATTAGCTGAAATAATCACAGAGGTCGATCTTATTCTTGTCATGTCAGTCAATCCCGGATTTGGCGGACAATCCTATATTCCTGCCTGTACTGGGAAAATCGAAAAGTTGCGCTCGATGCTTGACGTTTGTGGTTCGTCTGCGGATTTAGAGGTGGACGGTGGTGTCAATGTCGACAACGTTTGTGAGGTTATCGGCGCAGGTGCCAATGCCTTTGTTGCCGGCTCCGCCGTTTTTAACGACAGGCATAGTGTTGCAGAAAATGTGCAGCTTCTTCGGAAAAAGATAGCTTCTACTTAAGTGTTCAAGGTTTAATTTTTCTTTGAGAAAAGATAGCTTCTACCTGAGTGTTCAAGGTTTTCTTTTAATCCAGTTCTGAAAAAAGCTGGAACTTTTCCGGAAAATCTGGGATATTCACGAGCAGTAATTGCCTGATTGTGCACTGTAGCTATTCTGTTTCTACTTACCGAATTTTCTATGTCAACAATTTCACCCCTCAACATTGTCATTGCAGACAAGAACTCTCTGCTTGTCAAGGGCTTGACTGAAATGTTAAAGCAGGATGAGCGTTTTGATGTGAGAGCAACCGCGACTGATGGCGAATTGTTTTTGAAGTTGATTGAGCGTATCTGTATTGATGTGGGAATTATTGGCTGGAAAATGCCTTTTGCAGATGGACGCCAAGTCCTCACTAAACTTCGTGAACGTGAAAGCTCTTTGCGAGTTATAGTTTATAGTGGCGCTGATGTGGCCAGGCAAGTGCGTTCTTTGGGAGGAGCAGGTTTTTATTCAAAATCAAAACCGCCCGAAGGTTTAATTGATGTAATTTCGCAAGTGGGGCAGGGGAATAGTATTTTTCCTTATGAAAAACATGAAGCCAAAGCGGATCCGCGTCTTTCAAGTTTAACTTCGCGGGAACTGGAGATTTTAGAAATTTTGTCTCAAGGAGAATCCAATCGAAAAATTGCTAAAAATTTGGAAATTTCGACTAACACGGTAAAATTTCACCTGAAAAATGTCTTTGAAAAGATACAAGTGGACAATCGAACTCAGGCGGTTGCCTTCTACAATAAATTATTTAAAGAGGATGAATGACTAAAATATTTATTTTTGCATTTGGAATTTGAACAGCGATTTTACTCTCTACGTTCTCCAATTTTTTCTTCCGGACGTGTAACTTCACTAATACGAACACCGTAACGTTCGTTAACCACGACTATTTCTCCTCGTGCCATTAAGCGGTTACCCACGACAATATCCATAGGTTCCCCGACTATTTTTTCAAAAACAACCAGGTTGCCTTTTTTCAGATTCAGTATTTTTTTTACCTCCATCTCTGTTCGTCCAATTTCGACGATCAACAGTAAAGGCACATCTTCAATGAATTTTATGGAATGTGAAACACTTTCATCCTCATCGGCTTCAAAACCTATCATCAGCCTTTCCTCTGTAATTGGTGTTTATTCACAGGTGTTGCTCCAGCATAAATTAACAAAGTCATTTTTGTGCGGATGAGCTCCGGATTCTGTGACTAACGTGCGTGCAGATTATGTGCCTCTTCCGGAAGTATTTCATGGATTTCAAACAAGATTATCCATGATGTATCGTCGACGTTCGGCAGTATTGTTTCCCATGTAGAAGTTCAGCAATTCCGGAATTTCGTGAGTATGTTCAACACCAACCGGAACTGCTCGCATGTTTTCACCAATAAACTGTCCGAACTCTTTTGGTGATATTTCACCAAGACCTTTGAAGCGCGTTACTTCAAGATGAGCCCCTTTCCGCAGACTTTCAAATGCGGAATCTCTTTCAGCCTCGTTGTAACAATAGCGTGTAACTTTTTGGTTTCGTACACGAAATAGCGGTGTTTCCAGAATATAAATGTGGCCTTGTAAAACAAGTGGCTCGTAAAATTGCAAAAAGAAAGTCAGCAGCAAATTTCGAATATGTAGACCGTCAACGTCTGCATCAGTCGCGATCACGACTTTGTTGTAACGTAAATCGTCCAGTGAGTCCTCAATTCCAAGGGCTTTCATGACGTTATACAGTTCAAGATTTTTGTAGATGGCTTCTTTGCCTTGTCCGTGACAATTGAGCGGTTTCCCTTTGAGACAGAAAACAGCCTGAGTATAAACATCACGTGCGCTGATCATGCTTCCACCGGCGGATATTCCCTCAGTGATAAAGACTGTACTGTCTTCCCCGCGTCCGTTTTTGTCACCCAGATGAAATTTACAATCTTTGAGGTTTGGGATTGTCAGTGCTGATTTTTTTGCGTTGTCTCTGGCAGCCTTTTTGACATTGCTCAACTCCTTGCGGATACGTTCATTGGACTGAATTTTGAGTTTGAGCGGTTCGGCAACTTCAGGATGTTTATAGAGGAAATCAACAAAAGTATCGCGAACCACCGGCATCAGCCATGAACGCAAATCGGAATTTCCCAGTTTGTTTTTAGTTTGTGACTCAAAAACCGGATCCTTCACTTTTATGGCAACCGCCCCGACAATTCCATCTCGGATGTCTGGACCGTCAAAGCTGGAATTAAAAAACTGGTTAACACCCTTGAGAATGCCTTCGCGAAATGCGGAAAGATGTGTACCGCCATCGTGTGTGTGGTGTCCGTTTACATAACTGAAATACTCCTCACCGTAACGCTCTGTGTGCGTTAATGCCATCTCTAATTGACCGTTTTGGCAATGCACAATATCATAAAGATTTGCTTCTCCAACTTCTTCCTGCATCAGATCCAGCAGGCCGTTTTCTGATTTAAACTTTTCGCCGTTCAGCGTGATTGTGAGTTTGCGGTTAAGATAGGCATAGTTCCAGAGTTGTTTCCGGATTGTCCCGAGGTCATAGGAATAATTCGGAAAAAGCTTTGTGTCCGGAGTAAAGCGGATTTTGGTACCGTTACTTTCATTCGTCTCATTTGCCTCCGGTGCGGTTTTGAGTTCACCGGATTTAAACTTGGCTGAGAGTAGTTTTTTGTCCCGAAAAGAAGTAACTTCAAATTGTTCTGAAAGAGCGTTTACTGCTTTAGTGCCCACACCATTCAGACCAACGCTGAATTGAAAAACTTCATCATTATATTTTGCGCCGGTGTTGATAATCGAAACGCATTCCACCACTTTACCCAAAGGAATTCCGCGCCCAAAATCTCGGATATTCACGATTCCATTTTCGATCCGGATATCGATGCGTTTTCCGAAACCCATGATAAACTCGTCAATTGAGTTATCAACAATCTCTTTAAGCAAAACGTAAATGCCGTCGCTGGGATGGGAACCGTTGCCCAGACGGCCGATGTACATGCCGGGGCGTAAACGGATGTGTTCGAGGGAGGAAAGCGTCAGAATTTTGCTTTCGTCGTAAATAATCTCTTTTGCTGAGGTCATTGTCTTTCCATGACTGATTTGCATTCAATTGCATCTTCTCTTCTATCCAAAAGAGAGATTTGCCGGCAATCTGAAAGCAGAAAAACCGATTGTACTCCCTTTACACTATAGGTAATCAAAAGAGATTTGTCAAAATTTGCTTTTAATGAAAATGATTGCTTCGGAAAATTCCTATTTGTAATTGCAAAAAATGTCTTTCTCCATCACCAATTATGCTCGAAAATTCAGTTGAGATAAATTTGCTCTCATACTCACGCATCATGCTAATTTTAATAAACGGCTTGTTAAAATGCCAAAACTATATTTTTATGATGTTGGTCTGGTCTCATGGCTTCTGGGTATTCAGACACAAGAACAAATCACAACTCACCCACTGAGAGGAAATCTTTTTGAAACATTGATCGTTTCAGAACTCATCAAATCAAGAATGAATCAAGGAAAACGCCCCGACCTTTTTTATTGGCGGGACAGTAACGGCAATGAGGTTGATGTGATTGCAGAATGGGAAGCAAAAATAAAACCAATTGAAATCAAATCTGGAAAAACTTTGACATTAGAATCATTTTCAGGATTAAAAAAATGGATGGTCTTGGCTAAAAACACAGGCGAATCTCCCACTCTAATTTACGGCGGCGAAGAAAAATATATGCAGCATGGAATTCAAGTGACAGGTTGGAAAGACAACTTGAATTTTTAAAAAGACCTCAAAATTATTCTTCAAAAAACAACTTACTCCAACTTTTCTGAATCAAACATCACCTGTTTGTTTGCACTACATTTTTGTGAATCGCAAGAGTTGTGTTTATCCTAATCACAGACCATTTCAAACAAATGTAATATTATTTAAAAAAAGTCTTGTATTGCAAATAATTCTGTAGTATTTTTACGCTGTCTTTTTGCAGGAAACTCAATTCAATGCGTGTTTTCTAAGGTATAAGTTTTTCCGGAACTCAGTCCGTGAATTTCGGTGATTATTTGAATAGACCTTTTGACAGGTTAAATTACAAGTTTGCAAAGCAGTAATCGATTATTACCTAAAACAGTAAAGTTAGTACTTTCAACAGACACCTTTAACAGACGAGAAAATATGAACATTGCCTTGCGGGATCAAAGGAAATTTGCTGCCAGAGCTTCTTGGTATTATTACAAAACTGGCATGACTCAGGGTGAAATCGCCAAGCGTTTAGGAATCAACCGTGCACGAGTAATTAATATTCTCAATGAAGCTCGAAAAGATGGTACCGTCACGTTTCATATTAGTGGTGAAGATGCGGAGTTGATGGCTTTGGAAGAGCAACTCAAAGAAAAGTGGGGATTGCGGGACGTCTTTTTGACTCCGGGCGTTTCAGACGAAGAACTTAAAAATGACCTCAGTATGGCCGGGGCACAGTATTTAGAAATGAATTTACCTTCTGAAGAAACTTTGATTGCGCTTGGATGGGGCGAGACAATTTCCGGAATCACCCGCAATTTAGGAAGAGTCATTCCTGAAAGAACATCCTTTGTCACACTTTGCGGTGGGGTGATGCACTATCTCAGCGAGCACACTCCGACCAATGTTGGCACTCCTCTTTCCGGATTTCTGTATCCCTTCCATGTGATTCCAACACCACTGTTGGTTGGTTCTAGTGAACTCAGAGACCAGTTGCTCAATGAGCCGGAAGTAAAGCATGTGATGGAGATGGCTCAACTGGCGGATATTGCAATGGTCGGGATCGGTTCCCTGATGTCCAGTACAGAATTTGAAAGTTTCGGTTATAAATCTCAAAAAGAACTCGATTTGCTCAAAAAACGCGGTGCAGTGGGTGAGATGCACGGAGAATATTTTAACGTAGAGGGTGAGCCGTTAGAAATGGAACATCACCATCGACTGATTTCAATTCACCTGGAAACATTACGCAAGATGAAACATGTGGTCGGTGTGGCCGGTGGCTCTGATAAAATTGATGCTCTGCAAGCTGCTTTAAAAGGCGGATTTATCCACTCCTTGATCACCGATGAAGTGACCGCAAGGACTTTGATTTCTTCTCCATAAAAAATAATTATCAGTCAATTTAAGCGGCACTCCTGAAAATGAACCTTAGGGACAGTAACATTGAAAAATTAAAAAACCGAACCTTCGATGTACTGATCATCGGTGGTGGCATCAACGGCGCGGTTGCGGCTACTGCTCTTGCAGCGAGAGGTGCAAAAGTGGCATTGGTGGACAAGGGTGATTTTGCGGGCTTCACTAGCCAAAATTCCTCCAATCTCGTTTGGGGCGGAATCAAGTACATGGAGACTTATGAGTTTCCTCTGGTGCGGCAACTCTGCCTGTCACGTAACCACCTCCTCCGCTCCTATCCTTCTGCCATCAAGGAAATCCGTTTTTTTACCAATCTGGAAAAAGGATTCCGTTTTGCGCCTTTTTTGCTTTATTGCGGAGCCCTGCTTTATTGGGCAATCGGTAATTTTTTTACCAATTCCCCCCGTTTTTTGACTCCGAAACAA
>JAESQU010000060.1 GCA_016764995.1 SAR324 cluster bacterium
TGCGGAAACTCCTTTACGCAAAGTTTTCAAACCTTCGCCAACATCACCGATAAAACTCAAGCTTGCACGGTGCATGTAATGCGTGTTCGGAACAGCGCAAAATTCAAGCACCCTAGCTCCTTCATCCCATGGATTGCGCCAGCCGACACGCATTTCAATCGGATCATATCCGGCCAGTATTATTAAATCGCTTTCCCGCACCAACTGCAACAATTGTTCGTCGGCCAAAGGCGAAAGTCCGGCTCCACCAAGTGCCAGCGGATCGTCTTCCGGAAGAACACCTTTTGCCTTGTACGTCGTGATTAACGGAATCCGGAAATCACGCGCAAATTCCGCGACTGCATTTTCCACGTGCTGATTCAGTACATCAACTCCGGCAATTAGCAAAGGCCGTTTTGCTTCCCGCAACCAGTTTCTCGCTGTTTCCAAATCTGCTCCATCAGCAGGTGTGGATTGGGAAGGCATATTGCGGACAATCATGTTTCCTTCCGCCGGAACGTCCGCTGTGGGTTGTGATTTCCCCGCCAAACTGATCGGCAGATCGACATGTACAGGACCTGGTTGTCCATCCAGCGTAATGGCAAGTGCTTTATCAATCGCTATATCAACAGCGCCATCAACGACTTTTATACTGGCCTTTGTGATTGATTTTAGCAACTCACTGTGGTCTAAAACCTGATGCGTGTAAGTCAGGGTTTCAAGATCATCGACACATCCACTGAGAAATATCAGCGGCACCCGATCCTGGAATGCATTCGCCACAACATTCACCGCATTGGTGACTCCCGGACCAAGCGTCGCCACTAAAATTCCGGGTGCGCCATCTGAATGGAATCCGCCTTCCGCCATGAATCCGGCACAATTTTCGTGTTTTGTGAGCACAAATTCAATTCCGGATTTTCTCAGGCCGTCCATCAAAACCAAAACTTCTCCGCCCGGAATTCCAAATGCCCTGCGACATCCTGCGCGATATAGTCTTTTACCAATTATTTCAGCAGAATTTGCCATTATTTTTTCTCCTTTTCCGCCAATTTCAAATGACCGTCCCTGGTTTGCGGAAGTTTGCGCTCAAGCAATGCGGAAGCCACAACCGTTCGCAAAATCTGCGCTGTGCCGCCACCGATAGTAAACATACGCGCATCACGCGCCATACGCTCCAGCGGCAAGTTGCGGGAATATCCGGCTGAACCGAAAATTTGCAATGCGTCATTCGTAACTTTGATCGCCATTTCTGAGGCAAAAATCTTGGCCTGCGCCGCTTCCTGCATGTCCGGAAAACCCGGAACGTCCGGTGCGACTTGTCCAGAACTACCGGAACCTGAGCATGCAGCTTTGTGAAGAAGCAACCGCGCGGCTTCAAGTTGCGTGTGCATGTCCACCAGCATCCATTGCAATCCCTGAAATTCACAAATCGGGCGACCGAATTGTTCACGCTGCTTTGAATATTCCAAAGCCAATTCATAGGCTCCGGCGGCAATTCCCAGCGCCACGGTTCCGGCTCCGACTCGTTGACCGTTGTAAGCGTTCATCAATCTTGCAAATCCGTGCCGTAAACCTTCCGCCGGAACGTCCGGTGCGAGCGGAATCAACGCCATTTCTTCCGGAACTTCCAAATCCTCGCAAATGATTTGCGTTTCCGGAATTCCGCGCATACCCATAGCCGGTTCGCGTGTGCCGATTTTCAAACCTTTTGCGCCGCGTAAAGCGATAAATGCGGCAATTCCCTGCGGTTCGTCATTTTCGAAAACACGCGCAAAAATCAAATGAAATTTGGAAACTCCGCCCCCGGTAATCCAGTGTTTCGTGCCGTTGAGAATGTAACGGTCTCCTTTGTGATCTGCGCGTGTTGTCATTTCGGTAGCCGCGCTTCCGGCTCCAGGTTCAGTGATACAGATGGCTGGTTTGTCTCCGCTTAAAACGTGTTCTGCCGCCAATGTTTTCTGTACTTCTGAACCGTATTTCATCACCGCCCCAACAGCACCCATGTTGGCCTCCACAACAATCCGCGCCGAAACTCCGCAGGCCTTCGCGATTTCCTCAATCACCAATACCACGTCAAGGTACGACATTCCGAGACCACCGTATTCTTCCGGAATTGTCATCCCCATGAAGCCCTGCTTTGTCAGTAGCTTCACATTTTCCCAAGGATACTGTTCCGTGCGATCGATTTCAGCCGCGCGTGGAGCGATCTCTTTTTTGGCAAACTCACGAGCGCTTGCTTGCAGTTGTTTTTGGTTTTCAGAAAGTTCAAACATTTTTTTATTTTCAATAATGGCAGAGTTATTTTTGTTTTAAACTTCACCTCTCAAATACATTTTCCTTCTTGCTTCCGGAAATTTTTCAATTGCGTAACGCAACATTGTGCGAGGCATTTTTTTGTAATGCTCCTCTAAAAACTCTTCCTCAATCTCTATCACTTTTTTGCCAACTTCCCGTAGCATCCACCCAACCGCTTTTTGAATCAAATCCTCTTTGTCATGGAGCAAAATTTTCGAGATTTTCAAAGTTTCTTCAAAATCATTTTTACGGATAAAGTAAAAAGTGGCGATGATAGAAATTCTCCGTTCCCACAAGTTTTCGGATTTTACCAAATGATATAGGGGGATTCTGTCTTTTTCGTACAAATACGCACCGACAATGTTTCCTGCGGAAATATCAACAATGTCCCAGTTATTGATAAATTCAGTGTTTCTCAAATACAAATCATAAATTTGTTTTTGCTCTTCAACGTCTGCGGTTTTGAAAAGCTGAACCAGCATCAAAACAGCTAGTAAACGCTCTTCATGAAATTTTGAATGGAGCAATTTGTAAACTTCCGCAATCGAAATCCCGCGATATTTTTTAACCAGTTTACGTAAAACAGGTGCACGAATTCCTAAAAAAATATCACCTGCGCCGTATTCACCTTTAGCGGTTTTAAAAAATCTTTGGGAATGCTCGGCAATTTCCTTGTTGGCCAGTTGCAGCAAATCATTGTGAACATTTTTCCGGAGCATTGTTCAAAATATTTCAAGAAGATTATTTGAAAATTGCTTCACAAAATTTGGATTTGCTTCGACTTTCAAACAGGCTTATCGCCAGCGGCAGTTGCACGGTGAAAGAGTCTGGGTTTGGAGTCATAGTCATAGATGGCATAGTGCATGGCACAACGATTATCCCACATCAATACGTCACCTTTTCGCCAGCGGTGACGGTAGATATTTTCCTCTCGAATGGCTTGTTGTGTGAGCCAGTCGATCAATAAACAACTTTCCTCTCTTGTCCATCCCTCAAAACATTCTGTAAAATAAGGATTTACGTAAAGCGCCTTTCGTCCTGTTTCCGGGTGAGTCCGTACAACTGGGTGGCTAACCATTTCTGGAACCGTAGCAATCGGCCTGGCATTGTTATCGTTTTCGTTGTTGCGTCTAACCAAGGCTTCTGCAGTATGCAAAGCGCGCAAACCTGCCAATGTTATTTTCAGTCCCGGAGACAGTTTTTCGAAAACTCTGTACATATTGCAAAACAAGGTGTCTCCCAGACCTTCGCCCGGAATTTCGAGTGCATGGAGAACCGAACCAAGTGGAGGGCACTCTGCAAATGAAATATCAGAATGCCAGAAATCATTTCGTGGTGCAGGAGTAGCTATGGTGTTCTCCAGCACTAAGATTTCCGGTTGCGACGGTACACCTTCTCTACTGCCGAGAGGATGAGGTTCAACTGGTCCAAAGAAACTTGCAAAATCAACATGTTGTAAGGGAGTTAAAGATTGTTCTCGGAAGAGCAACACTATGTTATCGTGGAATGCATCCTTGATTTTACGCATAGTTGCGGAGTCCAGATCCGTTGAAAGATCTATTCCATAAACTTCCGCACCGAGTGCTCCGCAGAGAGGATTTAGTTTTAATTTCATTTTGTCTTCCTAAAATTTTTATTAAAAATCATTGTCCAAACTTATTCTTAAACGATTCCTTTCTCTGCCAATTTTCTACATTCCACTTCATCCATCCCCAACAATTCTTCCAAAATTTGGTTTGTATGTTGCCCTAATGTAGGCGGAGCATTACGGTAACTCACCGGCGTTTCGGACATTTTTAACGGACTGCCGATTAAACTTACCTCACCTTTTCCAGCAAGAGGATGCGGCATAGAAATTTCCATTTCACGGTGCTGAATTTGCGGATCGTCAAATACATCTTTGACAGTGTTAACCGGACCACAGGGAACCTGCAACTTTTCCAGTTGCTCCAGCCAATATTGAGTGGAATAGCGTTTAGTCAAATCATTGATCATTGGTGCTAATACATCGCGATTCCTAACTCGATCCGAATTTGTTTTGAAACGGGAATCTTCAGGCAGTTCCGGAACTCCTGCCAGTTCGCAAAATTTACGAAGCTGAATGTCATTGCCGACTGCTAAAACAAAATAGCTGTCAGTGGTTTGGAATACTTGATAAGGAACAATGTTCGGATGAGCGTTGCCAAGGCGGTGTTGATCTTGGCCGGAAGTCAAATAATTTGATCCGGAATTGATCAGCCATGCAGCCTGCGAATCAAGCAAGGCCAAGTCGATGTGTTGCCCGTTTCCGTCGGCACCGGAATTTCCGGATTGATCGCGATGGAGTATGGCCGCTAAAATGCTGACTGCCGCGTACATTCCGCACATTACATCCGCAATTCCGACTCCGACTTTCATCGGTGAACCGTCCGGTTCCCCTGTGACACTCATGATTCCGCCCATCGCCTGAATCATAAAATCGTAACCCAGTAGATGAGACTTGGGGCCAGTTTGTCCGAATCCGGAAATAGAACAATAGACTAATTCCGGAAAATCATTTTTCATTGCGGCATAGTCCAAACCGTATTTTTTCAATCCGCCAACTTTGTAATTTTCAAGCAGAACGTCACATTTCCCCGCCAGCTTGTGGATTATTTCCTGTCCTTCCGCTTTTGTAATGTCCACCGTCAAGGAGCGCTTGTTGCGGTTTGCGCAAAGATAATACGCACTTTCGCCGGTATCGTTTCCTTCAGCATCTTTAACATACGGCGGCCCCCATTTTCGGGTATCGTCACCAACTCCGGGACGTTCAATTTTGATGACATCCGCGCCCAAATCACCAAGCATTTGAGTGCAGGTCGGTCCGGCTAAAATACGGCTCATGTCTAAAATCCTTAATCCTTTTAGTGGACCGGTATTTTGAATTTCCTTGGAATGTCCAGAACTAAGTGTAGAGTTTTGAGTTTTCATTTCGTTCTAGCTAAAATTAAATTATCATTTTGAAGCAAGCTATCAAAACATTGACGGAAAAATTCATATAATATATAGTCGCAGAATTGTTCCTTAAAATAATTTATAATAAGCAAATAGCGCCGGTGTCCCACCTGTATGTATAATGACAATATCATCTCCTTTTGAAAAATGCCCTTTTTCAATTAAGCCAAATAGACATGAAAATGCTTTTGCAGAATAAACAGGATCTGACAACAAACCTTCTTTTTGTGCCAATAATTCTATTGCATTTTTTGTTAAGTTCGTAACATTTCCATAGCCGCCATCTAAACAAAAATCTTCAAGTTGAATATCACTTTTTGAAACTACATTTGGTGTTTCTAGTAAATTATTACATAAGTTTTGAGAACATTGATAAACACGTGCATTTTGTTGTTCAGCATTGCGCCGAACACATGCACCAATGACAGGAACATGATTATCAGATAATCTTAATCCTGTTAATAAACCGGTATGAGTGTACGAACTTCCACTAGGCACAACCACAGCCGAAGGGGTTATATTTTTTTCTTTAAATTGCCGATCTAACCGGAAAACTGATATCGTGGGAA
>JAESQU010000061.1 GCA_016764995.1 SAR324 cluster bacterium
CCAAATCGTTCAGCTGCTTTTCTTGAACCTAAATTAAGCGCGTCACATTTCCATTCATAACGCCGATAACCCAATTCATCAAAAACCCTGCTCATCATCAAAAACATGGCCTCAGTCGCAACCGCTGTTTTTTGCAGT
Organism: SAR324 cluster bacterium; assembly: GCA_016764995.1. Taxonomy (GTDB): domain Bacteria; phylum SAR324; class SAR324; order SAR324; family NAC60-12; genus Arctic96AD-7. Next base: position 139 of record JAESQU010000061.1, read on the forward strand.
AAAGGCGAAAAATGAATGTGACCGACCTCAAGCACTCCAATGTCAGGCCGCACCCGCAAAAAACTTGCCACGCCGATTGCCTTTTTCGTATCCGCGTCTATTATCACATGAAAAAGTGGATCATCGCCCGAGCAATTCGTTTTCAGATACTCTTGATAATCTTCGAAACAATCGAACGGCCCATAAGGTAAATAGGTCCAATCCGGATCATTTCTATTTTTCACATAAGCGCCAAAAAGTTCTTCAGCGTGTTTTTCCGGATTCAAAATTTCAATTTTGCACCATTTCCCGTACATCGTCGTTCGAGGCGGAAATGCACACTCTTTCCAATCTGCTACAGGGAAACCGATTGGTTGTCCAAATGAATTTTGATGGATCGCCAAAGTTTACCTAAAGAATCGTAGCTAACGCTTTTTCTAAACTTCCAACTGTCCGATCAACATTGTGCAGTTTTTCCAAGCCAAAAAGTCCTAAACGAAATGTCTGATAATCTTCCGGTTCATCACATTGCAGTGGAACACCGGCCGCAACTTGAAAGCCAACTTCCGCAAATTTCTTTCCGGTATGAATTCCTTTGTCGTCCGTATAACTGACAACTACTCCAGGTGCTTGAAATCCTTCTGCGGCAACGCTTTTGATACCTTTCCGCGCCAGCATCTCCCGAACTTTGTCACCCAATTCTTGTTGTTCATTGCGAACTTTTTCAAAACCGTATTCTTCGGTTTCTTTCATTATGTCCCGGAAACGCCGTAAAGAATCCGTCGGCATCGTAGCGTGATAGGCGTGTCCACCTTTTTCGTAAGCTTCCATGATGTTGAGCCATTTCAACAAATCGCAAGCATAACTACTGCTTTCCGTATTTTCAATCCGCTCCAGTCCCAATGCACTGAGCATGACCAAAGCACAACAAGGTGAAGCACTCCAACCTTTTTGCGGCGCGCTTATCAGGACGTCGACTCCGGAATTCTCCATATCGACCCAAATCGCTCCGGAAGCAATACAATCAAGAACAAACATTCCACCAACCGTATGTACCGCCTCAGCTACCGCGGAAATATAATCGTCCGGAAGAATAATGCCGGAAGCCGTTTCCACGTGCGGCGCAAAAACTAAATCTGGTTTTTGAGCTTTAATTGCTGCAACCACTTCTCCAATTGGAGCTGGAGCAAATGGTGTTTGTTTTCCTTCATGAGTACGCTGTGCTTTCAACACAGTAGAATCTGAGGGTATTTTGCCTTTATCAAAAATCTGCGACCAGCGGAAACTGAACCAGCCGTTCCGGATGACCAAACATTTTTTCCCGGACGCAAACTGCCGCGCGACCGCTTCCATCCCAAATGTACCACTTCCGGGAACGACTACTACTGCTTTTGCGTTATAAACTTTTTTCAGCGTTGCTGAAATGTCGTTCATTACTGACTGGAACGAAACTGACATGTGATTCAGCGAACGGTCAGTGTAAACCACTGAATATTCTAAAAGACCGTCGGGGTCAATATCTGGAAGTAATCCGGGCATTTAAGTCTTTTCAAACAAGTTGAGTGTTACAGAACTTCGTAATGTTGTTCAATTATATTTTGAAAATTATCAGAAATTTGATTCCAGTCCTGAACTCCAACCATTATCGGTAAATTAGATTCAGAAAATGCCTCTTTCAGGCGACTAATTTGCCTCAAACCCAGCATCTCCTTACCAACAATAGCCAAATCTAAATCAGAAAAACGCTTAGCCTTTCCAGAAACACGTGAACCGTAAACCCTAACCTCACAATCCGGAACATGTTCAAGTAAAATCTGTTGTACTTCTACCAAAGACTCCGGCTCCAAATCAATCATTATGCGCTTCAAGTTGTTTCAGCAAAGACTCTGCTTCTTCAATAAATTTTGTTGCCGCTTCAAAAACACTTTCTGCTTGTTCTCGATCGTATGTGTGCGAAGTCATATTTCGAGATTCCGAATAATCAAACCACTTTTGGGGTTCCTGAATCAAACCTCGTTGAGCCGCTATTCTGAACAGGTCTTTTCGTGTGACCGGAGACGCATCTTCCTGAGAAACATTCGCACGAATCCAACGCTGAATAAACTTCCAGCAGAGTTCATAAGTGAATTCAAAATTTTGAATCACTCCCGCCCGAATGGTCTCCTGTTGAGCTTGATTCAAGCCATTCATGAATACTGAATCATGAGCGACATTTAAAGCTTGCTTCAATGAAGAAACAGCATTTTTTAGTGAACTTAAATCAAGCGTCATTTCGGAAATCCTCAAATCAACTTTTCAAGCGCAAACCCTCCGGATCATAAGCAGCGTGATCCAACACAGTGGCAACCACGTCGCTACCATTGGCCAAACGAATAGTGAAATTATTTCCTGCCTCAGACATGTCTTTACGTACCCAGGCCAAACCGATTCCACGTTTCAAAGTTGGACTGAGGCGTGAACTGGTAACTCTTCCGGCGATTTTTCCTTTTTCAAGAACGGCGACTCCATCGTCCGGAATCTGTACATTCGGTTCAAGTTGATATGGTACTAGTTTGTTATCAATTCCACGCTCCTTGAAATGCTGCAAAAATGCTTTGCCGACAAAATCTGCTTTGTCATCCTTAATGGCAAAGCCGACACCGGTTTCATAGGGACTGCTCAGGGCATCACTGTCTGTTCCCGGAATCAGGTGTCCTTTTTCCAAACGTAAAATCCGTTGAGTTTCCACACCAAATGGCTTGATGCCAAACGACTCTCCTTCGGCCAGCAAATGTTTCCACATGGATTCGCCATATTCAGACGGAAAGTGAATTTCATAACCAAGTTCTCCGGTGAAACCTATTCTGTAAAAAGAAACAGGCACACCTCGGATGCTCGCCTGGCGGCAGTTCATGTATGGAAATGCCTCGTTTGACATGTCAATTTCGACAAGTTTCTGCAAAAATTCACGTGATGTTGCGCCTGTCACATTGACCGCGGCATTTGCTATGCTGAGATTTTTGACCTGCACATCAAAATTTTCCACCAATAACCACCACTGAAAAAGGGCATTGATGGCATCCTGGTTTCCGGTTGTGGTGGTCAGATAATATTTCCCTTGTTCAATATGGGAAATAGTACCGTCTTCAAAGAGGATTCCGTCTTCACCGACCATGATTGAGTAGCGAGTCTTTCCCACTTCAAATTTCGCGTATTTTGCCGGAAGCATAAATTGCAAAAAATCAACCGCGTCAGGGCCGCTAATTTCGATTTTTCCGAGGGTACTAACATCAATCATTCCCAAACCATTACGGACAAAACCGACTTCTTCCTGCGGATTTGTGTATGAATCAGGACGTTTCCATTGTCCGGCATCCAGAAATTTTACACCCAAGTCGATATGGCAATGATGAAACGGTGTACGGCGGATTGGGGACAAATGTGGTGCTCGACCGGCCAAGACTCCAAAGGACGCTCCGGAAAAAGGAGGACGCATTGTTGTTGGAACAGCGTCGTCTGGAGCAAGTCCGGTGTCTATGGCGGCGAGTCGCGCCACTGCTTCATGACATGCTTTTCCCTGACAGGGTCCCATTCCCAGGCTCGAATAACGCTTGAGAGATTCGACTTGATCATAACCCTCTTCGATTGAGACTTGTGCTTCAGAACGGGTAACATCCATGCATTTGCAAATGAAGTGGTGCTTGCCGCCTGACTCAATATCAGCCGGTAAAGCCATAATAATTTCTTCAGCTGTCCGTTCGGTTTCCGGAGCAGTTGCACTTTGTGCGGCAGCTTTTCCGGATTGCATTCCTTCAGCGTACAAACGGGAAAAACCGGCTGCGCCGTGAACATCTCCTGTAGAATACATTCCGGAAGGTAAATCATTAACCCGTAAAACTTGGCGTTTCGCATCCCATTCCGGACGCTTGCGTCCCATCGAAAGCAAATTGACCTGCGGTTTAAAACCGACTGCCATGACCAGCAGATCACAATTAAAAGACTGATGAGAATCACCTCCAGACGCCGGTCCGACGTCAACACGCCGGATTCGTTTTGTCCCGTGTGCGGCATGAACTGTCAAACCTTTATAAACCGGAATAGCCAAATTCCGGACTTGCTCCTCAAACTCTCCGACACTTCCGGATTCACGTCCATCAACCACTGCCACAACATTCGCCCCTGCGCCCTTGAGCAGCAACGCTGTATGAAAACCACCGTCGTGAGTTGTCACCACAACAGTATCTTCTCCGGGAAGAACGGCGTGGCGCATGATGAGTCTTTCAACTCCACGTGCAGTTAAGATTCCGGGGCGGTCGTTGTTCTCAAAAACCAAATGACGATCAGTCGCGCCAGGTGCCAATACTACGGATTGCGCACGAATTTTAAACAAATCCGCACCGCACTGCGCTGCAACCAAATTGTCTTCGTAAAGTCCGAAAACACTGGTGTTGACCATAACTTCCAAATTAGAATTCGCAGCCAGTTCTTCAATTAATTTTTGTACTGCGTCGTTTTCAGCCAATCCGTTCAGTGATTTGTTGGCGCAATTACTAACTGGAAAAATACTGTGCAAAGAATGTCCGCCGAGTTCAGGATTATCGTCAATCAACAAAACTTGTTTGCCTTCATCCAATGCCCCTTTTGCTGCGGCAAGTCCTGCAGGACCACCACCTACTACACACACATCCGGAAAACGGTAATGCTTTTCATAGCGCCGATTTACATATTTTTCGCTAACATCAATTTTTCCGAGTCCGGCAACTTTGCGAATTTGACCTTCCGCAATCGGCCAGAGCCATTTTGGTTTGTGAAACATTTTGTAATAAAAACCATTTGGCAACATCGGCACAAATACGTCATTTATCGCATTGATATCAAATTCTACCGAAGGCCAGACATTTTGCGATTCCACAACCATGCCGTTCTCGACCTGAACTCGGTCTGCTAAAATATTTGGTTCTTTATTGACAGTAACCAAAGATTCATGTCCCTGTCCGAAAACGTCATAAGCTCCACGAGGGCGGTGATACTTAAAACTTCGTGAAAGCAAAGTGCTTCCGGAAGCAATCAGCGCAGAGGTGATGCTGTCACCGGAAAAGGCTTTGATACGCTTACCATTGAAAGTAAATGAGATTTCTTCTCCCATATCTGGGAGTTCGCAATTTTGATGTTTGGTGATACGTTTTGCCATCAGGCTTCTGCGTCGCTGTTTTTAGTATTTTGTTCCAGATCTCCGTACCAAAAACTTCGGTGATCTGTATTGTTCATGGTGTCTCGTTCTGCTAAAAACCAGCTTTGACAACCACTGCGGTGATGCCACCATTCTATTTGGCGCCCCAAGTTGTTATCCCGGAAATATACATAATCTGTCCACTCTGAAAAATCAGCGTCGGCAGAAGGTCTTCTCAAGAATTCACTTTTGAAAGTAAATTCGCTCACGGCACGTTTGCCGCAATTTGGGCAATTTAGTTGAAAGCTCATGGTGCGTTTTAAAGATTAGCTGTTTGGTTTTTATGACTCATTTTGATGGAAAGTCATCGGTTATGTCCACTCAGTCTGCCCTTGATCCTGCGAAAAAATTGGCGATTGGACGATCAATTATGTCTTATTCAAAAGTTCCAAGACAGAGTATCATTTTACTGTCGTTGAAGTATCCTTAACTTTCTACTTATTAGTTCTCTTTTTCAAGCAAAATAATGTTTTGCCGAAAACAATATATTGTTTTTTAAAAAAGAGCAAGCCGCTTGCAAAACTTATTAAAATTAAGTTTAGCCGTTCACAGAAAAACTACTGTTAGGGTTAATTTCTCGGTTACGCGAATAAAATCCCATATTGAGTTCCAATCCGGTGTACACCGTTTTGACTTTCACAGGATCGGCATCATGATCGTGTCCTTTTTCACAAGCATCAATCAGTTCGGCCATGCAGTGTCCTGCAACGGGCGCGTTTTTGAATTGGTTTCCACTGGAACCGATTGCCATGTAAAATCCTCCGAGTACAGACTTATCATAAATTGGAATCCAATCATCTGAAACATCATACAAATCAACCACTCCACTTGTCCGTGAAGGAATTTTTAAATCCGGAATTCTACGTGCACAGCGGTAAACCTGGGCTTTCCATTGTGATTCAGTGATTTGATTGTTGTAATTGTCCGGATCCGCAACCCATTCTTTCGGATCACAAAGCGGATCCTCACTGCCGATGAGAATGGTATTGCCTGTTTCCGGACGGAAATATATTGCATTGTCTCCGTCTGAAGTGTGACAACCATTTTTTTCAAAATCAAATCCATCCGGCGAAGGTACATGATGCACTTCGTGGCGCAAGGCATTGGTTTTGATGTTCATTTGATCCTCAACTCCAGCCATACGGTTGATCACAAAAGAATGTGGTCCGGCGACATTCACAAAAATCGGCGCGTCAATTTGCTCTCCGCTTTTTAAAGTCACTCCACTAACTTTTCCGTTTTCCTGACGAATTTCTGTAATTTCTTTATTGAACAAGAATTCTCCGCCTTGGGCTTCTGCGGCAACTTGTAAATTGTGCGAACTTAGTTGTGGATCACTGACGTACCCTGAACCTGGAGTATAAACCGCACCTTCGATTTGCTTTCCGGTTTTGTCGAAAAAATGCTCGTCTTCATCCGGACGTGTTGTTCCGTCATATTGATCATGTGAAAAAATTGGCATACGTTCCTTCAATTTTGCCAAGTCCCAGATTTCATGTTCAACACCAATTTCATCAAACAACTTCAAACATTTTTTGCTATGATCTTCACCTTGAAGTTTGAACATGATGGAACCGGTTTTCATATATTTGATCATTCCACGTTCGTCTTTCACGCCAAGATAATTCGCCCAGTCGTCCCAATAATGAAAGCCTTCATAAGCCATGGCTACTCCATCCCAAGTGGAATAATGGGCTCGTACAATGGCGCATGAATTACTGGTCGAGCCATATCCGGAAGTCGGCAGTTTGTCGATGTTTAGTGTTTTATAACCACGTTTAGCCAATTCAAACGCGACTGCTGAACCAATCACACCGGCTCCAACAATGATTGCATCTGCTTTTCTGTTCATTTTTCTCTTTTTAATTTAAATGTTTTATAATTTAATTTGATTTTTAAACCTCAATCAAATTTACTCCATGTCCAGTTTTTTCAAGAAACTGTCCCATGTCTTTACGCGGAATCACTAACGTACTTGTGTTCACCAAAGGGTGACAAAGAATTGCCTCGGCCTGCCAAATTTCCTGGTCTATGAAGGCTTCAACATTTTGTTCCTGATCATTGGCCAATGCCAATAAACTAACTGCACCAGGTTCAATTCCCAAGTGTGTTTTCAATCGTTCCGGAGAAGCAAAGCTTAAACGGGACGAACCTATTTTTGTGGAAAGATATTTCAGATCCACTTTTTTGTCTTCCGGAACTGTTAGCAAAAAATGTCTTGTTCCCTTTTTGTCACGCAAAAACAAATTTTTTGTTGATGCTCCATCCAGTTTTGGAGAATACTCTTTTGCTTCTTCTACAGTAAAAACAGCCCGGTGATCGTGACGTTCGTACCCAACTTGGTTTTCATCCAGAAACTCGTATATGTCCTTCACAGTTTATTTTATTTAATAATATTCAGCTTATGCCTGCCAGACTACTTCCACTTCAACATGATCAAGTATTCCATGAATTGGCACCGACGGTTTTCGTACACGAACTATAATGAGGTCTACCGAGAAACGTGCCCTCATTTCTTCAACAATCCGGTTCCCAAGTGTTTCAATCAGGTTGAAGCTTTGTTCTGCGCAAACCTTACTCACGATATTGTGCGCGTTCACGTAAGATACGGTGGCGCGCTCCTCATCTTTCCACGGAAATGCAGGATTTGACAAGCGATATTCCAGATCAATTTCAAATCGCTGACCCAGAGATTTTTCCTCAGGATGCACACCGTGATATCCGTAAACCACGATGTTGTTAAGACTAATGGTAAATTTCTGTTTTCCGCTCATTTTAATAGCCGAATATCCGCAACAAATTTCTGTAAAAAATAAAGAATTTTAAATCAGGACAGTCCTGTTATGCGTCCATTAGAATCGATGTCAATCTTTTGCACAGCGGATTCACGAGGCATCCCAGGCATGAGCATCATTTTTCCGGTGAGCGCAACTATGAATCCTGCTCCATTGGAGACCTTCACATCCCTTACTTGTAAACGCCAACCGCGCGGTGCGTTGCGTTTTTTAGGATCATCGGAAATGGATGATTGAGTTTTTGCCATGCAAATCGGCCAATTCGCCAAACCGTTTTCTTCTAAACTCGCAATGGATGCTTCCGCTTCTTCTGTGAAGTCCACACCATCTGCACGGTACACTTCAAGAGCGATGGCTTCGATTTTTGATTTAATTGGGTCTTCAATTTGATAGAAAAAGTTTGGAGCGCCTGGTTTGGTATCGACAATATTTTTGATTTTTTGAGCCAAGTCAAGTCCTCCGTCGCCGCCACGAGCAACCACTTCACTCAAAGAGCATTCAACGCCCATGTCCGAGCAGAACTGGCGTACAGCATCCAACTCTGCCGGAGTATCGGTGGGGAAACGGTTAATTGCCACCACTACAGGCAAACCATATTTTTGCAAGTTTTCCGCGTGTGTTCTCAGGTTTTCGCATCCGGTTTGCAGTGCTTCCACATTTTCTGTTTTCAAATCTTCTTTTTCCACACCACCGTGATATTTGAGTGCACGAACTGTAGCAACCAAAACTGCTCCATTTGGAGTCAAACCAGCTTGACGGCACTTGATGTTGACGAATTTTTCTGCTCCCAAATCAGCAGCGAATCCTGCTTCTGTGATAACATACGGCGCAAGTTTGAGGGCAAGTCTGGTTGCGCGTACACTGTTACAGCCGTGAGCAATGTTTCCGAACGGTCCGCAGTGAATCAGTACAGGAGTGTGCTCGCAAGTTTGTACCAAGTTTGGCTTGATGGCGTCTTTAAGGATGACGCACATGGAACCGATACAGCTTAATTCTCGGGCAAAAACGGGTTTCCCTGAAGTGTTGTAAGCCACTACGATACGCCCGAGACGCTCACGCAAATCCTCCATGTCTAGGGCTAAGGCCATGATGGTCATCACTTCGGAAGCGGGAACAATATCGAAACCGGAATTATGGGGAAATCCATCAAATTTTGAACCCAGTCCAACTTCACAATTCCGGAGTTGACGATCACACAAATCAATCGTCCGTCTCCAAGTCACACGTTCCGGATCAATGTTAAGCGGATTGTCATGATGCATTGAGTTGTCCAGCACAGAAGACAGTAAATTATGAGCAATGGAAATGGCATGCAAATCTCCGGTGAAATGAATATTGATGTCTTCCATGGGCAAAACCTGGGAATAACCTCCACCGGCAGCACCTCCTTTAATCCCAAAAGTTGGCCCTAAACTTGGTTCACGGATGGCCAACGCGCTTTTCACACCCAGCTTTCCAAACGCTTGTGCCAAGCCGATCGAGGTGCAAGTCTTACCTTCTCCAGCTGGAGTTGGAGTCACAGCAGTAACCACAATAAGTTTTCCATCAGGACGATCTTTAATATCCTCCCAAACCTTATTTTCAATTTTGGCTTTATATTTACCATATAGTTCCAAGTCGTCGGGATCGATTCCCAGTATAGGAGAAATTTCTGCAATCGGTTTCATTACCGCATTTTGAGATATTTCAATATCAGATGGTATGCTTGGCAAATCCGGATATTGTGCTGCTAAATCAGTTTGGTCGGTTTTCATGTGTTTGTCATTGTTAATAGTTTAAGAATAATTCATGTTCAATCTCACCTTGAAGATTGCTCATCGTTCATAAATAGGCATTTTCTTTCCAAGCGTCACCATGCCAACCTCCGTTTTCTTTTGAGAGCTTTCCTCACAGCGGAAAAGCTGTTGCTAAAGGCATCACTCCCAGTACTCCTCCTCCGTGAGATGCCGTAACAGTTTGCATAGCCCATGCGGATAAGGTTGAAAATACTACAACTTTACCTGCGGCTACTCCCAAAGTTGGTAAAATTGTCGAAGACCAAGTCTTGTCTGCTTAGTAACTTTTAACAAATTCGCTGCTACGAAAGAAGCCAAGTCACCGCGTTCCAAATCAATGAATACAGGCTCAAATCAGGAAATGATAAGACGAGTTGCAGGCAGAGTCAAACCAAAACCAAAACCAAAACCAAAACATGTAACGCCTAATATTCCTAAGATCATTCCTTTCGTTTCAGCACTCATTCTTTAAAATATACCTGTAAAATCAGCATTCCGGCACATTCACCGCAAGTCCACCCAGTGAGGTTTCCTTGTAAATATGCATCATATCTTTGCCTGTTTTGTGCATTGTGCTGATCACTTTATCAAGCGAGATAATATGTTGCCCATCACCGCGTTTTGCTAAACGCGCGGCGTTGATGGCCTTCAAGGCACCCATCGTATTTCGTTCAATACACGGAATTTGTACCAGTCCACCCACAGGATCGCAGGTTAGTCCAAGATTATGTTCCATGCCGATTTCGGCTGCATTTGCTATTTGACGAGTATTACAGTCCAGTACCGCAGCGAGACCAGCTGCAGCCATGGAACAGGCGACACCGATTTCTCCCTGACAACCAACTTCGGCTGCGGAAATAGAAGCGCCTTCTTTATATAAAATTCCGATTGCGCCTGCAGTTAGCAAAAAAGTTACAATTTTGTCTTCATTAAAATCCTTGCGGAAACGGTGATAATAGTGCATCACGGCCGGAATTACCCCTGCCGCGCCATTAGTCGGAGCGGTAACGATACGTGCTCCGGCAGCATTTTCTTCATTTACGGCCATGGCAAATAAACTGACCCAGTCCATCATTTCCGCAGGAGTGGATTCCGGATTCTCCACTAACTCCTTAAATATTCCCGGAGCACGTCTGCGGACGTTCAGTCCTCCCGGAAGAAGCTTTTTTGTTGAGGTCATGCCGCGTTTAGTGCATTCCTGCATTGCTCCCCATATTTCAAGCAATCTCGCCCAAATGTCTGATTCTGAGCGCCATGTTTGTTCATTGATCCACATCAATTCGCGGATTGACATTCCGGTTTTCGTGCAGTGCTCAAAAAGTTCTTCACATGTCTGAAAAGGAAATGGCACTTGTTCACCACCGGATTCAGGTCCTTTTTGTATTTCTTCCGCATTCAGAATAAATCCACCACCGACCGAATAAAAATCCTCTTCCCTTAATTTCTTTCCGTCCGAGTCAAATACAGTGAATCGCATTCCATTTGAATGGTGTGGTAATAAATCGTCATACAAAAAGGAAAGTGATTTACTTTCATCAAAAGCAATTTTATGTTCACCCAGCAAGTTCAAAGTCTTGTTTTTTCGGATACGTTTCAAACGATTTGGGATTTGTTCCGGATTTATCAAAGTTGGTTCCTCACCTTCTAAACCCATTAAAATCGCCATATCTGTTCCATGTCCCTTTCCTGTCAAGGCAAGAGAACCAAACAACTCTGTTTTTACAGCAGAAATTTTCGTCAGTGGAAACTGCTGAATACAATTAAACAGAAACTTTTTTGCAGCTACCATTGGACCAAGCGTGTGTGAACTTGATGGGCCAATTCCTATTTTGAACAGATCAAAAACACTAATATTCATAGCACCTCCTTTTCAATAATTCCTCTGTCAACGTTTGCTCCTTGAACGTCTTCTTTCACGTTTTCCATTATTTTCACCTTCGGCCGCAGGTTCACGATATTTCTTAATCCATTTGGCACAATGCGGGTCGTGCCCCATCATCACATCTGCGCCCATTACGGCTTGCATGGTAGGTTCATGGAGAGGATTGGTAATTGCTGAAGTTAGTCCGGCGGCAATTGCCATTGTTAAAAATGCCGCATTTACGCCATCACGATTGGGCAAACCAAAGCTGACGTTTGATGCGCCGCAAGTAGTGTTGACTTTGAGTTCATTCTGTAAACGCCGAACCAAAGTCATTACCTGCCTTACTGCGGTATTGATGGCTCCAATCGGCATTACCAGAGGATCAACAATAATATCTGAACTGGGAATGCCGTAATCCCAACGCCACTGCGCAAGCCCCCGCCGTGATCGTGCAACTGCTGGAGAAACTCGCCGTACCCTATCAGGTACGCGCGGAGCGCCCAGGTCAGCCAAGCGAGGCGCGCCTGCAGGCCGTGCTGGTGGACGACGCCATCGGTGCCCTGCTGGTGCTCTATCCGCGTAGCCACATGCTCGATCTTTCGCGCCTGGCCGAACTGACTGGGCGCCAGCTCACGGCGGTCAAGCCGGAACGCCTGGAGCGCATGCTCGGCAAGCACAATCTGGCCGCACTGCCCGGTTTGCCGCCGCTGACCAGTTCGCCCTGCCTCTACGAAGAACGCCTGCTGCAGGTGCCCAGTCTGCTGATCGAGTCCGGCCAGCCTGGTGTGTTGCTGGAAATCCCCACCGAAGCCTTCAAGGCGCTGCTGAGCAAGGCCAGCGCGGCGCGTTTCGGTGAGCC
>JAESQU010000062.1 GCA_016764995.1 SAR324 cluster bacterium
ATGAAAAAATCTCTGCAAGTAATATCGCTTTTATTCTCAATCTATCTCATCACAGGCAGCAGCATTCCAGCATTTGCCGGATCAGACATTATCAAAGCTGCCTCAATTGCAATGAACGGTTCCGCCAAGTATCCGGATGGTTTCAGCCATTTTGAATATGTAAATCCGGATGCACCAAAAGGCGGCTCGGTGCGTCTGAACTCAATCGGCACCTATGACAGTTTCAACGGTTTCATCGCCAAAGGCGTTTCCGCAGATGGACTCGGCATGATTTACGAAACACTGACAACCGGTTCTTCGGATGAAGCATTTACTGAATATGGCTTGATTGCGGATGAAATTGAATATCCTGAAGACAGAACGTGGGTCATTTACCACCTCAATCCGAAAGCCAAATTTCACGATGGTGAACCAATCAAGGTTGAAGATGTAATTTTCACCTTCAATGTTCTACTGGAAAAAGGTGCGCCATTTTACAAATCGTATTACGGTGACATTGTTGAAGTCAAAGACCTCGGTGACCGCAGAGTCAAATTTCAATTCCGAGAAGGTACAACAAACCGCGAATTAGTTTTGATTACCGGACAGCTTCCGGTATTACCCAAACATTATTGGGAAGGAAAAGATTTTTCAAAATCCACTCTGGAACCGCCTTTGGGAAGCGGCGCATACCGCATCAAAGATTTTAAGGCAGGAAAATTCATCACTTACGAGCGAGTTAAAAATTACTGGGCCGCCGATCATCCTGTCAACAAAGGCAGCAACAATTTTGATATAGTGCGTTACGATTATTACCGTGACTCAACGGTTGCGCTCGAAGCGTTCAAAGCAGGTGAATACGACTTCCGCGAAGAAAACAATTCCAAATTATGGGCTTCCATGTATTCCGGAAAAACATACGATGAGGAGTTGACTGTACGTGCGGAAATTCCGCATGAACTTCCACGCGGAATGCAGGGATTTGCCTTTAATTTGCGGCGTCCGATATTTAAAGACCGAAAAGTCAGGGAAGCAATCGGTTACGCATTTGATTTTGAGTGGAGTAACAAAAATCTCTTTTATGGTCAATACAGACGTACCAACAGTTTTTTTGAAAATTCCGAACTTGCATCCAGTGGATTGCCGTCTCCGGAAGAATTGGCGATTCTTGAGCCTTTACGTAAAGACCTTCCGGAAGAAGTCTTCACCAAAAAGTTTCGACCTTCGCTCACGGATGGTTCCGGAAATATCCGCAGTCAGTTGCGTGCGGCGTCAAAGTTATTGAAAGAAGCAGGTTGGGAAATCAAGGATGGCAAACGAGTCAACAGCGCGGGCGAAACTCTCAAATTTGAAATTTTATTGATTTCACCCGCGTTTGAGCGCATCGTTTTGCCCTTCAAGAAAAACCTCGAGCGCATGGGAATTGAGGCAAGTGTGAGGGTGGTTGACACATCACAATATATAAACCGCATCCGTGCCTTTGATTTTGACATGTTTGTGATGGTAATCGGCCAGTCGCTTTCACCGGGCAATGAACAGGACAATTACTGGAGTTGCAAAGCGGCGGAAACGAGCGGAACACGTAATTTCGCCGGCATTTGCAATCCTGCAATCGACAAGTTGATCCGCCTCGTAATCGAAGCACCGGACCGTGAAAACCTGATTGCAACTACAAAGGCGCTTGACCGTGCGTTGTTGTGGGGACATTACGTGATTCCACACTGGCACATAAATTACTACCGTCTCGCATATTGGAATAAATTTTCCCGCCCGGAAATCACGCCAAAATATGGGTTGGGATTTTTCACCTGGTGGGTTGATGCGGAAAAACTAAATACTTTGCTCGAAAAAAAGCCGAACCTGAAATAAGTTTGAAAATGTTTGAGGATTGATAAACTCCTGCGTTAATCTTTATGACCGCATACATTATCCGACGTTTGCTGCTGGTTGTTCCAACGCTGATTGGAATAATGACGGTCAACTTCATGATCATCCAAATTGCTCCCGGCGGTCCCGTGGAGCAGATGATCGCAAAACTTCAGGGTGATGCGGTCAGTGCAACCGAGCGGATCTCAGGCGGTGGTGAAGATATCAAAGGGCAAACGAGAGCGACTTCCGAATCTTCCTCAAAATATCGAGGAGCGCAAGGTCTTGCTCCTGAATTGGTCGATGAAATTGAGCGAATGTACGGTTTTGATAAACCGCTCCATGTTCGTTATTTCAAGATGATGCGTGATTACGCAACCTTCAATTTCGGTGACAGTTTTTTCCGCGACCAGAAAGTCATTGATCTTGTTCTGGAAAAAATGCCGGTTTCAATCTCTCTCGGCATCTGGAGTACACTCGCTGTTTATCTGATCAGCATTCCCCTTGGTATCCGCAAAGCTCTCAAGCACGGCTCCCGCTTTGATGTCTGGAGCAGCACGGTAGTCATTCTGGGAAATGCCATTCCAACTTTTCTATTTGCCATCCTTTTAATTGTTCTATTTGCCGGAGGAAGCTATTTCAGCTGGTTCCCTTTGCGTGGTCTCCTTTCTGACAATATTTCCTCTCTGCCGTGGTGGCAGCAGGTGCTGGATTATTTTTGGCATCTGGCGCTGCCGATTTGCGCAATTTTAGTTGGTAGTTTTGCCTCATTGACGATGCTCACCAAGAATTCGTTTCTTGACGAAATAAACAAACAATACGTAATCACAGCACGCGCGAAAGGTATTACGGAGGGACGGGTTCTTTACAAGCATGTCTTCCGGAATGCTATGCTGATTATCATTGCTGGTTTTCCGGCCGCCTTTATCGGTATGTTTTTCACCGGATCTTTGTTGATTGAAATTATTTTTTCCCTGGACGGCTTGGGACTGCTGGGTTTTGAGTCCGCAATTCAGCGTGATTATCCTGTCATGTTCGGCACACTCTTCATTTTCACCCTGCTGGGACTGGTCGTCGGCATCATCAGTGATTTGATGTACACAGTGATTGATCCAAGAATTGACTTTGAAACCAGAGAAGCATAGCAGATGACTCCGATTACACGCCGCCACCTGCAGCATTTTCGCGCAAACCGCCGAGGTTATTGGTCTTTGTGGATTTTCCTC
>JAESQU010000063.1 GCA_016764995.1 SAR324 cluster bacterium
ATTAAGGTTAATTCCCGCACTCCTACGAGCAGTGCCCCCCAAAAAATAAAGGCATGCATGATTCCGGAACCGCGTTCACGGCTCCGGCCAATCAATTTCTGTTGTCCAAAACCAATTTCGAAAAGTCTGCCGATGCGCCGTCCAATTTCATTCAGGCGGTTTTCAGGCGCCATTTTGGTCAGCGCACCTAGTTTGACTGTGATCTGTAAAGCAAATGCTCCCCAGGCAATAAGCATGACCAATGTCATTAACCATGGATTCATTTTTTCCTCTTTTTCGTTTAAGTGAAAAACTTAAAACTTAATATCAATATACCACAGCAATAAATAGAATGTATTTTATTTATAGGCAAGGCAATTCTGTGAGCTGTTATACTTTCTCAGCCTGCAATGACTGAAACAAATTGATACACCCTGTTACTGCTGAGAAAAGCATTTAATAATGTTTTCAGTTAATATTAGTTCCAATGTAATTCAACATTATTGATCACCATTTATAAAGTGAGCTTTCTTCACTTTTAGTGCATCGGGTGATATGATAATTCTAAACTTTTTGAGTAAAAATCAATTTCTGTCAAAATGAAAAAAATAATTCTTTTCACTGTATTACTGTTTATACTTGCCGGTTGTAACACGGCTAAATTACTTTACGACTTTGGTGACGAAATTGTTTCGTGGCAGCTTGATAATTATTTTGATCTTACTAGTGAACAGGAAGACTGGGTGGAAGAGCGTGTACGGATGCACCTGGAATGGCATCGGACCGAAGAATTGCCGCGCTATAAAAACTTTTTGATTGAAATCCAAAAAAGTGCTAAAGACGGACTCACTATGAGTGAGCTGGACGAAGGTTTTTCTCGTTTTGAAGCAAAAAGCGGGCGGATATTTGAACGCCTGATTCCGGATACCGCGTTGTTTCTGACTAAATTAAATCCGCTACAGATAAATAATCTGGAACGGGAAATGTTGGAAGAAAATGAAGAAATGCTGGAAAGATTGGAATCTCAGCAGGATCGACTACAGAAAAGGCGGGAAGATTTTTTGGAGCAAATGGAAGACTGGTTTGGAGAATTTAGTCCAAGTCAGCTGGAACAAATAAAGCTGTGGCAAACGGAATGGTTTACAGAATCCTCTGATCCGATTGCCGCGCGGATGGAACACCGCCTTAAATCACAGTCTCAAATATTAACCTTGTTACGTTCCTCTCCGGATAACACGCAGCTTGAAAAGTGGTTGCGCCGCTGGTCTTCGCGCTGGGATAGTAACGAAAATCCTGAGAGAATGGCCAGAATTCTGCGGAACAAAAAAAGAATTTTGCAGGTGGACAAATTTATAACTCCTGAACAACGTCTGCATGCGCTTCGGGAATTGGACGAATGGTTGGAAATTCTGGAACAGACTATTATAAATCACTAAAGTTGTATACGTCGAATTGTCTAGACTTTTCTTGAAATTTTAACCATACTGAGATTTAATATAATTCAAGAAGATTAACTTAATAAATGAACAAAGCTATGAGCGAAATGTTATTTACTTCCGAAAGTGTAACTGAGGGTCATCCTGACAAAATTTCTGATCAAATTTCTGACGCAATTCTTGACGCAATGCTGGAGCAGGATGCCAGCAGCAGAGTGGCCTGCGAAACCCTGGTTACAACCGGAATGGTAGTTGTGGCCGGTGAAGTGACAACAAAGGCCTGGGTTGACATGCAGAAAGTTGTAAGGGATACAATCGAGGCAATCGGCTATACTGACTCCAACATGGGTTTTGATTTTAACACATGCGCGGTGCTGATTAGTTTAGACAAACAATCTCCGGACATTGCACAGGGTGTAAACGAAGGTGAAGGCGCACATACAGAACAAGGCGCGGGTGATCAGGGATTGATGTTTGGCTACGCCTGTGATGAAACTCCGGAATTGATGCCACTTCCGATTCAGTTAGCGCATCGTTTGACCGAAAGGCTTGCTCATGTCCGTAAAGACGGGAGCATGGATTATTTGCGTCCGGATGGGAAATCACAAGTGACAGTCCGTTATGTTGACGGCGAACCAAAATCAGTTGAGGCGGTTGTAATCAGCACACAACATGCTGAGGACGTGAGTCAGGAACAGTTGCACGATGACATTTTGAAAAATGTAATTCGTTATGTGATTCCTGAAATATATTTAAGTGATTCCACACTGTATCACATCAATCCAACTGGAATTTTTGTGATCGGCGGACCACAGGGCGATTGCGGATTGACGGGACGTAAAATCATTGTTGATACATACGGCGGAATGGGACGTCACGGCGGCGGCGCGTTTTCCGGAAAAGACCCATCAAAGGTTGATCGTTCAGCTGCATACGCTGCACGTCACGTTGCAAAAAATGCGGTTGCCGCGGGTTTGGCTTCACGCTGTGAAGTTCAATTGGCATACGCGATCGGTGTCGCGGAACCGGTTTCTGTTTCTGTACAGACTTTTGGTACAAACAAAATTGAAGATTCAAAAATCATTGAATTGATACGCAATAATTTTGAATTAAAACCTGCAGGGCTGATTCGTGAACTGAACCTGCTGCGTCCAATCTACCAGAAAACCGCAGCTTACGGACATTTCGGACGTGAGCTTCCGGAATTCACCTGGGAAGCAACGGACAAGGCAAATGATTTGAGGCTGCAGGCGGGATTATAAAAAATGGTTTCTCAGGATATTTTGATCATCAATCGACTTGGGCTGCATGCTCGTGCGGCGGCTCAATTGGTGCGTATGGCAAATGAATATCCTTGTGAGATTCGCCTGGATAACGCAGGGCAGGTCTCTGACGCAAAATCCGTCATGCAGGTTCTGATGCTCGGAGCCACCGAAGGTACTACTCTCAAAATCAGTGCAGACGGTGACAAAGAGGATGATGCCTTAGAGGCTGTTATTGGCTTGTTTGCTGCACGTTTCAATGAGTTGGAATGACGCAAATAATTTCCGGAACAACTGACATTTACGGGATTATCGGCTATCCTGTTGAGCACTCATTTTCGCCGCTGATGCATAATGCGGCATTTGCCGCATTGGAAATGGATGCCCGTTATCTGGTGTTTTCAGTCAAACCGGAACAGCTTCAGCAGGCCGTTGCCGGAATAAGGGCCCTGAATATTTCCGGAGTAAATGTCACGGTTCCGCATAAAAGCGCTGTAATTCCTTTCCTTGATGAAGTCACTCCGCTTGCAAGCAAGATTGGCGCTGTCAACACAATCAAAAATGTGCGGGGACATCTCACCGGAACAAACACAGATATTTCCGGATTTGTCCGCTCGCTGTCGGACTTAAAATTTTCTCCGAAAAACAAAACGATTGCCCTGCTTGGTGCAGGCGGATCCGCGCGTGCCGTGCTGGCTGGACTTGCTGACGCAGGCGCTTCCTGTATCATGATTCATAACCGTACTGCCGAACGAGCGGAAAGTTTAGTTTCAGAATTTTCCGACAATTTTCCGGAAACTCAACTGAAATCTGTTTCTATGGAAACAGTACTTGAAACTCCTGTAGATTTGCTGGTCAACTCTACAACAGTCGGAATGCATTCAGACGCAAGTCCGCTGGATTTGAATCATGCAGAAAAAATAGAAAACGTGGTTGATCTTATTTACAGCCCCGCTAAAACAAGATTGCTCATGCAGGCGGAAGAGCTTGGCATTCCCGCGCTCAACGGTTTGGGTATGCTGCTTCACCAGGGTTGCGATGCATTCACATTCTGGACAGGAAAATCCGCTCCGGAAACTGTGATGCGCGAGCAACTGCTTAATCGGTTTGAGTGACTTAAAAGGGAAATATCATGCAAATTCCATTTGAAGTTGATCCTCCCAAAAAAGACGGAAACAACGCTGCAAAATCCGCATCTTCAATTCCGGCAAATCCACAAATAAAAAATAGCACTCAAAGTCCGCAAGGAACACAAAGTCAGCAAAGTCCGCAAGTACCACACAGTCCGCAAGTACCACACAGTCCGCAAGGACCTGCATCAAAACAAGCGCAAAAACCACTCACAGTTACACAGTTAACACGTCAGATTGCGCTGTTGCTGGAAGGCAAATTTCGTTCTTTAACCGTTGAGGCTGAACTTTCAAACGTCAAGCGGGCATCTTCCGGACATTGGTATTTTAGTCTCAAAGATGATCAGTCGCAAATTCGCGGAGTGATGTTTCGTCAAGCGGCCGCTGGTTTACGCTTTGAACCGGAAAATGGTTTAGAAGTCGTGGTTCGCGGACACCTCACTGTTTATCAGGTGCGCGGTGAATATCAGCTCATGCTTTCCTCAATGGAACCCAAAGGTTTGGGTGCTCTTCAACTTGCTTTTGAACAGCTGAAAGCAAAACTTGAAGCAGAAGGTTTGTTTGCTTCTGAGCAAAAACAGCCGATTCCATTTTTGCCGCGGAGAATCGGCATTGTGACTTCAGCTTCCGGTGCGGTAATTCACGATATGCTGACTGTACTGGAACGCCGATTTGCCGGAATTCCGGTTTTGTTTTTTCCCGCTCCGGTGCAGGGTGAAACAGCAGCAGCAAAGTTGGTGGAAGCAATCCGGCACCTGAACACACTCAGGGATTCACAGCAGATAGACGTTTTGATTATCGGCAGAGGCGGTGGATCCATGGAGGATTTGTGGGCATTCAATGACGAGAAATTGGCAAGAGCGATTTATGCCTCTGAAATTCCAGTCATTTCCGCAGTTGGACATGAAACCGATTTCACGATTGCTGATTTTGTCAGTGACCTGCGGGCGCCGACTCCTTCTGCGGCACTGGAAATCGCTGTGCCGAACAAACAGGATTTAATTCAGACTGTGAATCAAAAGCAGGGGCGGCTGCAGCAAACAATTCTTTTACAACTGAATCGTCTCCGCGAATATCTTGAAGCTACACGCCGGAGATTAGCCTCGCCTGTTGTCATGGTTCAGCAATATGCTCAGCGTGTGGATGACTTGGATTCGCTGCTGCGTGAAAGAAGCACACGTCAATTGGAAAATTTACGCAACCGTACTTCCGGAATTGCCGAAAAACTTTTTCTGCTCAGTCCCGGACGTGAATTTTATGCACACCAACAAAACTTGAAAAATCTGCGGGAACGTTTAACACGCGCCGTTTCCCTTTTGCATAAAAAGCGGAGCGATTCAGTACAGCAACAGATGGATCTGCTTGACACTCTCAGCCCGCTTTCGGTAATGCACCGCGGATACAGCGTCGCACTGGATAAAAAAGGCAATGCACTGCGCTCTGTAAAAGAGGTTCATTCCGGAGAAGAATTGCAGGTGCGTATGGAAGATGGTACCCTGCAGACAAAAGTTGTGTCTGTAAATCCGAAACAAAAAACATAAGGCAAATGATGAAAATCGTAACCATTCCATGTTTGCAGGACAATTTCGCGTATCTGCTGATTTGCGAAAAAACTCAACATGCGGCAATAGTTGATCCATCCGAAGCAATTCCTGTACAGAAAGCAGTTCAGCAGCACGGTGTGCGCTTAACAGCAATTCTGAACACACATCACCATTGGGATCACGTGAACGGAAATCAGGTGCTTAAAGCGAATTTTCCGGAATTAAAAATATTCGGACATGAATCCGATCGTGGAAGAATTCCGGAACAAACTGAATTTTTGAAAAACGGAGATTCGGTACGCTTTGGGGAGCAATCCGGAACATTTTTACACAATCCGGGACACACTTCCGGTGCCGTAACTTATGTGTTCGGCAAAACTGCTTTTACCGGTGACACCTTGTTTGCGGCAGGTTGCGGACGTCTTTTTGAAGGCACACCTGCGCAAATGTATGATTCGCTTAATTTGCAAATCGGCGGTCTTCCGGATGAAACAGAACTCTATTTCGGACACGAATATACGGAAGCGAACCTCCGATTTGCTTTGAGCGTAGAATCCGGAAATGCGGAAATTCAAAATAAATTGACGGCTGTTACGGAACTGCGTTCTTCCGGAAAATTTTCCACTCCGACAACTTTAGCAGAAGAGCGCCGGACAAATCCGTTTATGCGCTGCTCTTCGGCAGAAATTCATGCAAGCGTTAAGTCCAAAGAACCCGGACATAATCTTTCAGAAAAAGAAATCTTTCGGACTTTACGTGAACTAAAAAATAAATTTTAAACAATGAACACACAGGATCTAACCGAAAAACATGCTTTAAAAGTCACCTGGCTTGGTTTAGCCGCCAACCTCATTTTGGCGGTGGCTAAAGGTTTCATCGGTATCATTGCGAATTCATCCGCCTTGATCGCGGACGCAGGTCATTCTTTTTCGGATTTGCTTTCTGACGGAATTACGCTCTGGGCGGTGCGTATGTCTGGAATTCCGAAAGACAAAAATCATCCTTACGGACATGGAAAATTTGAAACTGTCGGTACTTTTATTATCGCGCTTTTACTGCTTTTCACCGGTATTGGAGTTGCCTGGCATGTTTTTAATAAAATGGATTCTCCGGAGGTGCCGGGAACAATTGCACTGTGGATGGCGGGAATTGCCATCATAGTTAAGGAGGCGCTTTTTCATGTTACACGAATGGTTGGCAAGCGAACCGGAAGCCGAATTTTGCTGGCAAATGCGTGGCATCACCGCTCGGATGCAATTTCTTCTGTGGCGGCGCTTGTCGGAATTGGAGGCGCGCAGTGGGGTATCCCATTGATGGATCCAATCGCTGGAGTGCTGGTGGCAGGATTGATTATTAAAACGGGCATCAATATCGGCTATGAAAGTATCCGCGAACTTACGGATGAGACTGTGGAAGAAGAAGTCCTGAGCGAGTTGGAGCAGATCATGTCTGAAATAGAAGGCGTGGATCATTTTCATGAAATGCGTGTACGGAGAATGGGGCCGCATCTGCTCGTGGATTTACATATTGAAGTGGATAGTATGATGAGTATTTCCGCGGCACATCAGGTTGCGGAAAGAGTGCGTTTAAGTATTTTAGAGAAGGTTTCTGCAGTGAATGAGGTGCTGGTGCATGTGGACGCAGAAGATGATTTTTTTGAAGAGGAAGGTTCGGAAGCATCAAAAAATATTGTGCTGATGCGTCCGCAAAGTCAAATTGAGCGTGATGTCAAAAAAGTGCTAAATGAAATTCCTGAAATTCAAGGCATTACTCATATTTACTGTCACTATCTGAATCAAAAATTAACGGTGCAGGTTAACATTATCCTTGATACGGATATGCGTATCTATGACGCGCAGAAAATTGCTTCTGCGGCACGGCAGAAAATCGAACAGATTAAGGATATTGACGCTGCTGATTTGCATCTTGAACTCGATGATGCTTTGTAAAAATTGATGCCTGTTTTCCAAAACTATGTTTAAGATAGTTTCATGTGTAATTTATGCATGAAACATGAACTATTAGCGTTGAAGACTTTGTCGCAAAAGAGCAACTTTTTGATATTTTAGATGAAGTTTTATGATATAATTATTTTGTAGTCTAATCGCGCAAGAACATGTGATGAAAAAAGAAGTCCAATTGCCACCGGATGATCCTCTGAATTTCATTCAAAGCAAAGTAAGAGATTCGAAGATATATTGGACGTATCATGTTAATATGCGATTGAGCCAACGAAGAATAACAAAATCCATGTTGATTGGCGGCATCGACAGTTTTGAGTTGATAGAATCCTATCAGTCAGATAAATACCTTCCAAGTTATTTAGTGTGGGGCTCTTGCAACAAGGTCATATTTCATGTCGTTTTTGCTGTAGATTTGAAAATGGACAATGTAAGGGTGGTAACTGCTTATTTTCCGGATTCTGTAAAATGGAAAAATAATTTTAAACTAAGGAAAAAAACATGAATTGTCAAGTATGTGGCGGACTAATGCAGGCAAAATTTACGGACATTCCTTTCAAGCTGGATCAACACAACATCAGAATTATCAAAGATTTGCCTGTTCAAGAGTGTGGTCAGTGTGGAGAAACTCTAATTGAAGATCATGTAATGGAAGAGATCGAGCCATTGCTTGGCAAAGAAAAACACCTCTCCGAATTGGAAGTGATGCGTTACGCTGCATAAATATTTACGAACATTCAAGGAATGAGCTCATAAACCTGCAAATTGCGGATCATCCGGATTTTTCTGCGGGTTTCGATCTCACCTAAATAACGTAAAGGCATTTCGAAACGCCGATAAAAATCTGCTATCCCGCCTTGACATTCCTGCAATTCACAAACGAAAATACCTGTCCCTTTTTTCACTTCCTCGATTGGACTCCATAAATTTCTTTCCGGTTTTTCGATACTGTGCGGCCAGGGCTGGTATGGAAGATAGAAAGACAAAGCACTGCTGAGCTGATACTCACGTGAAACTATGTACGCTATTTTAGGCAAACTATTTTGAGTCAGCAACTGCTGAAGTTGTTCTCCTGTTTTGTCCCATTCAAGAACTCTAGTCAGTCGATCCGCAGAAACATCCATGGCAGTTTTTTGGATTAATTCCGCATATTCCTCAAACTCTTCCGCAGACAGGAGTTTACGCAGTTGAGAGTTATATTGAGTGGCGCTGAGGTAACGTTTATTGTTTTTTTGAAGTTTAATTAAAGTATCTTCCGGAAGACCTTTGGATTTTAAATAATCATAATTTTTAAGTTCGTAGGGCATCCAGTCAAACAATGGGCTCAACGCATGAGTGACTACGGTTCCGGTCAGTGCAACATTGATTAAAATTCCGCTGGCCAATAAAACGTAAAGCGTTTTCTTTTTGAAACGCCAGAGTAATTCCTGTCCCAACAAAATAGCGATTCCCAGATAAGCCAGGTTCGCCCAGTGCGGATCCGCAATCGTGCCTTTTAAACTCATAAGTGTGAAAAAAAGCAGAGGGAAAATAGAGAGCACAACTATCACTGATTCCGGACTTCTTGCCTGAACAAGGCGGTCTCTTACCCACCAGATTCCCAGACCTCCCATCAGGGCCCACAACGGAGAAAACAGGAGCAAATGTCCAAGTGTGAAAGCTAAAGTGTTTTCACCAAAGTCCGCACCGGAAGTTCCTTTGCCCAACTGCCAGCGGAATGAAATCCAATCATGTTGTGCATTCCACAAAAGAACAGGAACAAAAATTGCCAGTGAAATTAATCCTGCGGCATAAAGCCACGGATTCAAAATTTCTTTGCGGGTTTTACGGTAAATAAAAAGGTGCAGAAAAAGTCCAATGTAAAAGAGCAACATGATGTATTTCGAAAGTGCTCCAAAACCTGCGGCAATACCAATCCAAAGCAACCATTTGTTTTCCGGCTGCTGATGAAAGCGAATCAGCAGAAAGAGTGCCGCTACCCAAAAAATCAAAAAAGGCTGGGTGATGTGAAGGAAAATGCTGCCCAAAGTGAAATAAGGCATGCTGCATAAAATCAGCAGTGTCACCAGTGCGGAGTTTCGTCCATAAAGACGATAAGTGCCGGCGTAGGTCAAGGCTATGATGCTGATGGTCAGCAGTTGTGAGCCAACTTCCAGCGCGGTTTCGGTATTTCCTCCAATCAGGGTGATGCCGCGTATAAGCCACGCAATCATCGGCGGATGCTCATAATATGAAAGACTCAGGTAGCGTGACCAAACCCAGTGGTCAAGCATATCAGGATGGGGATTCAAGAATTGATTAACTATAGTGTAAATCAAAAAATGAAGAACAAGGATACCGATTGCTGGGGCGTGTTTCAATTTCAAAGTTTCAGAGTAAAAGGAGGCACTAAGGCACAAAGAAAAATTAAGAGAAGTTTCAGAGTTTCAGAGTTTCAAAGTTTCAATGTGAAAAAAGGCACTGAGGTACTGAGGCACAAAGTAAAAATTAAGAGAAGTTTCAGAGTTTCAGAGTTTAAGAGTTTCAAAGTGAAAAAAGGCACTGAGGTACTAAGGCACTAAGGCATTGAGGCACAAAGCAAAAAATAAAAAGAAGTTTCAGAGTTTCAAAGTTTAAAATCAGGCAAAAACAATGGACTGCAGATCAAGGTGCCGTCCTGACCATTGTGCGAGTTGTTGACATAACCAAAGCCGGTTTCCACTTTTAACAGGATCCTCGTCCATGACCATAACATCTTCAAAAAAACGTGTCACAACAGGTTCAATTTCACGCAGCTGCTCCAGATAATTATCCGGAGTCCAAAGAGTTTGTGGATCGCTTTTGAGAATGGGCTTCAAAGCCGCAAAAAAGTTTATTTCTTCAGTTAGCTTCAAAGCCGATTCAACCAGATTATCAGCAATTTTGTCTGGATATTTACTGCTGATATTTCCCGCTCGCACTATTGCTTCAACTGACCGTTTGAACATTTTCGTCTCAAGATGATCACCCAAATAATCGGCATATTGGAGTTGTTCAATTGCTAAAACTCGATGCGGGGTTTTTCCATTTACGGCCTTAACTTCTGTCTGGTTTTTGAGAACAGCGTCAATCAAGTCGTAGCGAATGCCACGCTCCTGCATGAACCAGCGTTGCCGCTGAAGCAGAAAATCCAGTAATTCTTCCTGCAGTTTTGTACGCTCCAGGGCTAATTTCTGCTGTTCATCAAGCAGACGAACAGCTGCTGAAGTCAATTCCCGCAGGTCGAGGGGTAGCCGTAATCCAAGAATAAGCTGAGTGATACCTTGTGCCGTCCGCCTTAAAGCATATGGATCAGCCGCACCGGAAGGAATCATGTTCAGGGAAAACGCGGTTGTCAGCAGATCCAGTTTATCAGCAAGCGCAACCGGAACGGATTCTGCATCTGCCGGAAGTGAATCTTTTGCGTTGCGTGGATAATAATGCTCCCGAATACCACGGCACACAACAGCTGCTTCATTTTTCAAACGAGCGTAATTTTCTCCCATCAATCCCTGTAATTCCGGAAATTCCTGAACGAGTCTACTCTCCAAATCAAACTTGCTGAGTTCCGCAATTCTGCGGACATGTTTTTGCTGTGCGTCAGAAAGATTCAGTTTTCCTGCAATAAAAACAGCAAGGTCCGCAATTCGTAGTACACGTTGATCCTGTGAGCCGCGCTGTTGAAAAAACACTACATTTTCAGCTTTTTGGCGGAAATTTTCCAGTGATTTTTTCTGATCATCGAGGTAGAAAAAACGTGCATCACTGAGCCTTGCACGCAGTACTTTGGCGTTGCCGCGTCGTACCGTATCAATCCATTCGCTGTTTCCGTTTCGTACTGTAACAAAGTGCGGAAGTAATGTTTTTACTCCGGAGTCTTGGTTTACTTTTTTACGAAAAACCGGAAAATATCGCTGATGTACAGCCATGCTGGTGACTAAAACTTCACTTGGCAGTTCAAGAAATTCTTCTTCAAATTCTCCTAAAAGGACAGTGGGCCACTCAACTAAATTTGTGACTTCTGTCAGCAGTTTGTCGTCCAGTTCGACCTCAAAACCAAATTCCTGCTCAAGTTTTCTGATCTGAGAAACTATGGATTCACGCCGTTTTTCGAAATCAGCCATCACATATAGTTTTTCCAGCTGATTTTGATAATCCGCTGCGTCTTTGAGCAAGCTATTCCCGGAACTCAAAAAACGATGTCCACGAGTTTCGTTTCCGGCTTCAACCATTTCCAGTTTGACCGGTACCACGCAATTATTCCAAAGCGAAACTATCCAGCGTATCGGGCGAATGAAGCGCATCCGATATGAACCCCAGCGCATATTTTTTGGAAAATTAAGCTGCGAAATCCACTGTTCAATCTGTCCCTGCAACAGTTCCGGAACGGGTTGTCCTAATTCCATACGCTGCACAAAAAGATAGTCTTTACCCTCGTATTCCCGAATTTCCAGCGCAGCGACATCGACGCCATTTTTTGCAGCAAATCCCTTTGCTGCCTTACTCCAGTTATTGTCCTTGTCTTTGGCGATTGCGGCAGGCGGCCCTTTCAATTCAATGCTGCGGTCTGCCTGTTTTTCCGGTAGTCCCAGGATTTGGATAGTTAATCGTCTTGGTGTGGAAAAAGTATGAAGATCATTGTAACTCAACTGATGTTGTTCGCAGGTCTTGTTTACCAAAGTTTTCAGTTGTTCAACGGCAGGCAGGATCATCTGCGCCGGCATTTCCTCGAGTCCAATTTCCAGTAAATATGTATTCACAGAGCAGCGCTCACATCAATTTTGAGGAGTTAATTCTTTCACCCATTTAAGGGCAGCATCACGGTCCTTCATCAAAGGAAAACCGAGTTTGCAGCGTTCTTCCAGGAAAAGTTTGGCAATTTTCTGAGCAAGAACACGAACACGTCCGATGTAGGCCGCTCGTGCGGAAACGCTTATCGCTCCAGCGGCATCAAGCTGATTAAAGGTATGTGAGCATTTGAGCACATAATCATAAGCCGGAAACACCAGATTTTCTGCAATTGCACGTCCGGACTCCTGTTCAAAATCGTTGAACCAGCGGAACATCAAATCTGTGTCCGCAACTTCAAAAGTGTATTTTGAATGTTCAAATTCAGGCTGCCGAAAAATGGAAGCGTAGCTGACTCCTTTTGTGTATTCAAGATCAAAAACGTCTTCAACATCCTGTAAATATGAAGCAATTCTTTCGATGCCGTAAGTCAACTCCGCGGAAACCGGTTGACACGCAATTCCGCCCACTTGTTGAAAATATGTAAATTGTGTGACTTCCATGCCGTCGAGCCAAATTTCCCAGCCGAGACCCCAAGCCCCAAGAGTCGGTGCTTCCCAATTATCTTCGACAAATCGAATATCATGTTCAAGCGGATCGATGCCTAATGCTTCCAGCGATGCGAGATAAAGTTCTTCAACATTATCCGGAGACGGTTTTAGAATGACCTGATATTGATGATGTTGATACAGTCGGTTTGGATTTTCCCCATATCGTCCATCAGCGGGACGTCTGGAAGGCTCCACGTATGCCACATTCCACTCTTCCGGACCAATTGTGCGCAGAGTGGTCATTGGATTCATGGTTCCGGCACCGGTTTCCACGTCATACGGATTCATCAACATGCAACCCTGCTTGCTCCAGTATTGGTTGAGCTGCATGATTATCTCCTGGATAGTGTGAGAATTTTTCATGCTGCTTTTTGCGGAAGCTCTTGAAACAAGTGACGATCTCGGTATAAAAGTTGTTTAAGCGAAACATGCAGCCAGCGCAGAGCAAGACTTTTTTTATTATTTTGGAGCAAAGCTAAATCGGTTTTTACGTCAGTAATTTTTTTATTTTGCTCATTCAAAACAGTTTCCGCATTTTCTGACTGCACAAGTGCTTGTCGGCAAAGGTGTTCCAAATGAGTGCGGGCTGCGGTAGTTATTATCAGAGCTTCAGGTTTCAAATAAGAGCTGATCATTTTTGAATTAAATTGAGTCAAATCTTCCGCTTGCTGAAACTTGAAAGGATTGATCCAGAGTTTGCGCTGAACTTCTGTTAATTTAAGATTCAAGTCGGCAGCAATGTTTTCGTCTTCACAAAGCAAAAGTACTTTGGGTTGCGTAAATTTAGGGGCCGATTCAAGAGCGTCTTCCCAGTTTTTGCTTGTTGTTAAAGCTTCCAGCAATATTTTGGAAAATGAGGCAATTTTTTTCAGAACGTTCCGTTCCTGAGTATAAAGCATGTTCGCACTTTCAGACTGTTGAATTGTGGTTTTCAATGCTGCTTCCTCTCTTATTAAATCTTGCCTCATTTTTTCGAATTCCAATTGCGGAATAGGCAAAGCAACTGAATTGATATCATTTTGCAAGTCATTCAAATCAACAAATTGCCTAAGTGGCGCAAGAATTTGATTCAAATCATTACTCCAGTCGATGCTGTCCGCATTAAAGTTTTTCTCCTGAGAATCAGCTAATTTTATCCAGCGTACCGTATCTGGCAAATGTTCTTCTGCGGGATTCATTTTCGTAACTAGTTTAACATTTGTCTGTCCGATTTCCTTGAATAATTTTTTCAGCAAAGAATTGACTATCTTGAATTTTGCGAAAAAGTGAATTCGCGGCATATTTTTTTGTTTGATATCTTTCTCTTTTAACCATTCTTTGTGTTCCCGATTCATGTTTTCTATGAAACGTTTGCATGGAGGATTTTTTAAAGTGCATTCGTCAAAATGTATTAAATGTTCAACTTTTATATTTTCAAATTTAAGACACTGTATTGAATTAAAAGGTATTCCCGGAAAAAGGTAACATCCTTTTTCTTCACGAAGAATCCCCACTACCTGTTCCGGATGAACCACTTTGTCCTGCTTCAGTAAAAAATCCTGTAGCCATATTTCAGGAGAAAGGTTTCCATTTTTTGTTTCAATTTTCTGAATATTATTAAAAGGAATGAGAGTATTCAGCGGCACATCATTTGCGGATTGCCGTACAAGTATTCCGTAATTATTTGTATAATCCATTGTTTGAAAATCAGTATCCAGACGAATCCTGGGAAAACTACGGATGTGATGAGTCAGCAGAAGTTCAGGTGCAGAAAGCTTAAGCTGCATTTTGTTGATTAATTCAAAGACAGGCTGGAGTTTTAGTAACGCGGATAAATCATGGTGTAAATCGTCAATTACCAGCACAAAATGGAAAATTTTGTCAGACTTGTTTTGCAGCTCTTCAAGAAATTCGAGACATATTTCCGGTGTTTTAAAAGCAACCGGAGAAAATAAAAGCCAGTCTGGTTTGAGCTTCACAATCTCATCAGCAGCATCCTGAAATCCATCTACTGCTCTTTCTGATTCAACATCTGAAAGAGAATGATCGAACAACTTAGTGTTCAATTGATGAGAGACCAGTCTTTGGAGTTGCGTAACCAATGAGTTCCATTGTGATCTCGCAAATCCAATGCCAACAAGTTGCATTTAATAGATTAATTCGGACAGGTTGAGAGGCTAAAAATGAAAAGGCAATAGTAACATGTTTTTACAACGATGTAAATTTTCTTGACTTCTCAAAGAGCAAAAATGGAGAATGAGATGTAAATAAAAACAATGTTGAAATTAAGAAAGTAATAAGTGAGTGATCAAATCAAAGGGCTATGCTTCGCATTGCTCGCCACGTTTGGAGGTGGACTTTATGCAATACCATACCGCCTGAGTTTAGAAACAGTTGAGCCACTCACAGTAATTTTTGGAGTTTTCCTTTGGGCTTTATTATTTTCTCTGCCGGGCGCATGGCTGGCGCGTCGACAGACAAAAATATCTTTAAAAATTGGAGGCATTACTTTGCTGACGTCACTGGCCGGACTGGTCGGAAACTATTCGATTTGTCAAGCCTTGAACCAGGCGTCTCCGACCATGCTGATTTTACTGACTCGTAGTGAAATCATTATCGCTATGCTGCTGAGTTGGTTTTTTTTGAAAGAGTTAGTCAGTGTTAGAGTCTGGCTGGCAGTAGTGGTGATCATTGCCGGCATCATAGTGATGAAAATGGATTCACTGAGTTTTGAATTAAACACATGGTCTGCGTTCCTTTGGGCAATTTTGGCGGCTTTCAGTTTTGCGTCAATGCAGGTTTTGGCCAAAAGTATTATTCATGAAATCAATCCGCAGGTTTTGAATGTTGCCCGTTTAGCAGTTGGAATTGCCATACTCTGGAACCTGGCGGAAGTACGAATCGGGGTTGTGGATTTACAAATCAGCGAATGGAAATGGTTAGCCATGGCTGCTTTTTGCGGACCGTTTATGGGGCGTGTATCTTATACTTATGCCCTGCGTTACCTGACTGTTTCCAAAGCGGTTATCATTGGTTCTTTTTCGCCCGCTATGACTCTTTTATTTGAATTCCTCGTTTTCGGCACACTCATCAGCAGTTTTGAAGCATTAGGCGGAGCAATAATGCTGGCAGGAATTCTTTGGATATTTATTCCGGGTTTACGTAGGAATGGAAATGGTGCTGAAATGAAAAGCGATCAAAAAATTTAAAGTAGTTTTTAGACAAAATAGAAAGGTATTTTCAGTGGAAATATTAATTTTGGGTGGCGGAGTTGTAGGCGTTACAACAGCCTATCAATTGCTTAAAGACGGTCATCAAGTGACTGTGCTTGATCGTCAACCTCCCGGAATCGGCGGGGCGAGTTACGGCAATGCCGGATTGATTGCCACAGGACACGCAATTGCGTGGGGTTCACCAAAAGCATTGAAAATGTGGTTTAATTCCTTATTCCATCAGCATCCTGTTTTCCGAATGAAATTTCAGGCGGATCCGCAATTTATCCGCTGGGGACTGAAATTTCTTGCCCAGTGTACAAATTCCAGAGCCAAAATAAATTCCTTGGCGAAATATCGAATTGCAGTATATTCCCAGAAAATCCTGAATGAAGTTGCAGCAGAAACTAACATCCAATATGAACGAAATACGAAAGGTCTGCTTTATCTTTACAGAAATCCGGAAGTAATGGATTCAGGTTCAGAACACATGCGTTTACTTCAGGAAGCCGGACAAAAACTGGAAATAGTCGGAAAAGAACGTGCGCTGGTACTAATTCCGGAGTTAGCAGATTCGAAGGATCAAATTGCCGGTGGTGTTTTTTCGCCAACAGATGAATCCGGAGATTCCAGAATGTTTACGGAAGAGTTGATGGAAGTATGCAGGAAAATGGGTGGGACTTTTGAATCCGGAGTTTCGATCGAACGTCTTGGAGTTTCGGGAAATAAAATAAATCGCGTTGTCACCAACCGCGGTGTTTTCAGCGCAGATGGCTATGTGCTCTGTTTGGGCGCATGGAGTCCGCTGCTTGCACAAACATCATTGGGAGTCCGGATTTCTGTTTATCCGGTGAAAGGTTATTCCATCACAATTCCTGTAGAAAAAGGGCATACTCCACCCAGAATTGGAGGATTACATGAAGAAGATTTGCTTGGATTTTCGCCGATGGGAGATCATTTCAGGGTCAGTTCCATTTCCGAATTCTGCGGTTATGATCTGGGGCATACTCCAGAAGATTTTGAACATATCCTCAAAACCGCAAAAAGGCTTTTTCCAAATGCAGGAAATTACGACAAAGTGGAATTCTGGTCCGGATTACGTCCGATGAC
>JAESQU010000064.1 GCA_016764995.1 SAR324 cluster bacterium
AACCTTGTGGGTGTGCAGAAGAAGGTGACATGGGAGGTCTTCCCCGCAGGCTCACTTTTTTCAAACAGCAACTTTCCCAAATTTCCAATCTTTTATATTTTGACCTGGGGAATAACTTTCCTGAACCTTCCGAACAAGGTGATCTTAAAATTCGCTTGATTCAGGACGCACTCAAGAAGCTGCGTCCGCAGGCTGTGCTGATTGGTCCGAACGAATGGCTGAATGGACTTCACTCGCTTGATTCGGAAATTCCGTATCTGCTCAGTAATCAAAACCAAAATCTCCATTTTCTAGCGTCAAAGACAGTTTCTCAAGCTGGACAGCAAACTATTCTTGTTGTTGGATTTTTATCTCCGGAACTTGTTTACCAAAATCAAAATGAAGCGCCGCTCTTATTTCCAGTGGATCCGGAATTGTTAGCAAACTGGAAAAATGAGTTTGAAAAAAATAATTCTGTATTCCGGATTCTGTTATTTCGTGGAAATGAGCAGGAACTGCAAAAATTTGAAAAGTCGGCTTTGTTTGACCTGATTGTTGTGGGCAGCAACAACGATGATGAATTGAAGCAGGTTATGGTAATGAAGACAAAATCTGGAAAATTTCCCATGATTCCAACTAAAGGCCAGGGAATCTTAAGCGGAAAATTATCTGCTTCCGGAAAGTTGATTCCAAACAATAATGAAACTGTACCTGCCGGTTTGTCGCTGACGTGGTTGAGGAGCAGCTTTGAGGATGCTCCGGAATTAGCAGAAACCTTCCGGAATTATGATGCTGCGGTCAAGGAATTGTTTTTTACAAATTTGGACCGGATGGATAAACAACGCGACGAATCTCCATTTGTCGGCAACCAAGTCTGTGCCGGTTGTCATGCAGAAATTGTTTCAGTTTGGAAAAAAAGTAGACACGCTCATGCTTTTGCTACGCTGGAAAACAAGGCAAAACATTTTGATCCGGAATGTTTAGCATGTCATGTTGTTGGAATGAAACCGTGGGTGGCACCGGAAAATGCTTCTGCCGCAGATCGAAAATTTGCAGGAAAAACCGGCTTTCTGAGTATGCAAATTACCCCGCATTTGAAAAATGTGCAGTGCGAAAATTGTCATGGTCCCGCCAGGGCACATCTCGCAAATCCTAAAATCCATCCGGCGAATAATGAGCCAAAAATGGTTTGCGCAAATTGCCATCGGGGCAGCCATTCTCCGCTGTTTAATTTTGAAACATACTGGCCTAAAATCAAACACTGACTTTAGAACTAACTCATCCAGCGGTCACGTTCAGTTTTGGCCTGTGCAAGAAGTTTGATTAACTTGTCTTGATCCTTTTTCTTGATTGCATCCTCAAGCGCGGACAGAACATCTTTAAAAGTGCTAATTCGTGGCAGCAGATTTTCGCTATTTTCCAGAAAAATATCTGACCACATTTCCGGACTTGATGAAGCAATTCTGGAAAAATCTTTCAGCCCCGCTCCGGAATGTCCGAGTGCGTCAGGTGTTTCTGAATTTGCGATTGCCTGGATGCTTGCGAAAGCCAGCAGGTGAGGTAAATGACTTACTGACGCAAACATCTTATCGTGAAATTCCGCATCCATTTCGGACACATTTGCTCCCAGTGATTCCCAAAGTTCCCTGACTTTGCGGATAACATCCGGATCAGTATTTTGGCTGGGAGTGAGGATGAAACGTTTACCTGAAAACAGCTTTTCCTGTGCGGCACTCGGACCGAAATGTTCAGAGCCGGCAATTGGATGTCCGCCGACAAAGCGCATTTTCGCGTATTCCGGAGCAGACATGATTTTTAATAAAGGAGATTTGACACTGCCTGCGTCTGTGATAATTGCGGATGCGGAAAGATGGGGTCGTATTTGCGCGAGTACTTCAGTAAATGATTTGACTGGAACAGCGAGCAGGACTAATTCTGCTTCCGCCAGTTTTTCATCCGGAGTTGCGGCGAGATAATCAACTAAATTAAGGGAGCTGATTTCTTTCCGGTAATCCGAGTTATTGTCGTATCCAATAATACGCAGAGCCAAACCCAAACGCCGCACATCTCTGGCAAATGAACCTCCAATCAAGCCGAGGCCCACAACGGCTATTGCCTCAAACGGTGCAAATCCGGAAGCAGACATTGCAAAAGCTCAGCTAGTTGCCGGTGCGGTTCCGGCAGGTGGAGCCAACTTTGTCAATAACACAGCCAACGGGCTGGCAACGTATATCGAAGAGTAGGTTCCGATCAACACACCGACGAGTAAGGCAAACGCGAAATCGTGAATGATTTCACCACCCAGTAAAAACAAGGCGAGCACCACGAGCAGAGTAGTTCCGGAAGTAATTAATGTTCGGCTCAATGTTTCCGTAATACTCAGATTGATGGTTTCCTCAAAAGATTTTTTACGGTATTTTCCTAGATTTTCCCGGATACGGTCGAAAACGACAATCGTGTCATTCAGCGAGTAACCCACCACTGTCAGCAATGCCGCCACGACAGTTAAGGAAAATTCTTTGTCCAAAATGGAAAACATTCCGACAACAACCAGCACATCATGCACTAAAGCCACAATCGCGCTGACTCCCTGTCTCCACTGAAAACGAATTGTGATATAAAGCAAAACCAATCCAAGTGCAATTAAGATGGCCTGCACTGCACTGATTTTCAATTCATCCCCAACTTTTGGGCCGATTGTTTCGATACGCCGTATTTCAAGTTTTGGATGTTGCGGCAGCAGAATATTACGCAATTCCGAAGTCAGGTTTTCTCCTGTGCCAAGTGGGCTGTCAATGGGAAGGCCAAGTAAAATTTCTTTATCTGCGGCATCTCCAAAAGTTTGCAGAACAACGTTCTTCATGCCCCTCTCCGCAAAAAACTGACGGAGTTGGTCCAGATTGGGTGCAGTCGAAAATTGAATTTGCACATTTGTTCCACCCCTGAAATCAATTCCATATTTCAAGCCGTTGTGCGCTGCAATCGAAACGATTCCCGCAAGAATCAGTAAGCCGGAAAAAACTGCGGCAAAGCGTTTATAACCTAGGAAATCAATAAACTGGCCTTCTTTAAAATTTAAAAATTGCATGGTCTTTCTGAAAGATGAACTGCGGTTTTAGGGTAAATCAAATACTTATTTTGTGTAATTTTGTTTTTCGTAAATAGACTAAATCAAAAAAGAATCTTGTCACCACAATTGCGGTAAACATACTGGCAATGATTCCAATTGAAAGTGTAACCGCAAAGCCCTTGATGGGTCCTGTGCCAAATTGCAGGAGCGCGAGTGCGGCAAAAAGAGTGGTAATGTTTGCGTCAAGAATAGTGCGAAATGCTTTGCCGAAACCCTCCTGAATGGCTGCGCGTGGATTTTCTGTACGTTTTAATTCTTCACGAATACGCTGGAAAATTAAGACATTCGCGTCAACGGCCATTCCGATTGTCAACACGATTCCAGCCATTCCCGGCAATGTCAGCGTTGCGCCAAATGCACCTAGAATTGCAATGATTAAAATTACATTGAAAATCAGTGCAATTGCAGCAAATACTCCCGCCAGTCGATAATAAAAAATCATAAAAACTAAAACCAGGGCGCTGCCTATCATTAACGAATTCAGTCCCTGTTCCACAGAATCTTCTCCGAGGCTCGCGCCGACTGTGCGCTCTTCACGTATTTCAATCGGAGCCGGCAAAGATCCGGAACGCAAAACAATTTTTAAGGTGTCTGCTTCTTCAACAGTAAACTGTCCGGAAATGGAAGCTTCTCCTCCAGTAATTGCTTCACGTATGACCGGCGCTGACTGCACCTTGTCATCCAGCACAATCGCCATGTTTCTGCCAATATTACGTCGGGTGATTTTTGCGAAAAGGTCTGCTCCGATTGAATCAAAAGAAAGTGCAACGTATGGACTATTGTCCCTGGAATCAATGCGCACCCTTGCGTCTCTGATAAACTCACCAGTCATTAGTATCTTTTTCTCCAATACAAAAGGTCGTTTGGAAATAAGTTTGTTGGTGGTCTTATCCCAGACTTCTTGATATTTGACAACCTCCGTCAACCTGTTGTAGGTGTTTGGGGTGGCGTTACTGTTGACAATTTGAAATTGCAAAACCGCTTGCGGCCCAATCAATTCAATGGCACGGTCCCGGTCTTTTAAGCCCGGAAGCTGGATTATAATGTTGTTTGAACCCTGCTTTTGCAGTGAAGGTTCACTGATACCCAAACTGTCTATCCGGTTTCGCAAAACTTCGAGTGCCTGACTAACCGCGCTTTCGCGGATACGATTTGCCTCTTCTTCTTTGAGATTTAAGAAAGTCAATGCGCCTTCCGGAATTTGTTCAAACTGGACTAGAAATCGGTCGTATGGCGCGACCTCCAAATTCACTTTTTTGCCTTCTTCCATTTCAACAATCAGCGAACCTGCCGTTTGACGCACCTCTACAAAATCAACCTGTTCATCAATCAGCAAATCTTCCAGTTCAACTGCGGTTCTGCGAATAAATTCCGTCACCGCTTCCTCTACTTTGATTTCAATATCAAGGTACATTCCTCCCTGTAAATCAAGGCCGAGATTTACTTTGTTCTCGACGGTTTGCGGATCGACGCCCGGTTGGTATGCCTTGTAAGTTGGGAATGCGTAATAAAGGGCGGCAATCAAAACGACGAGGATGATGCCTCCTTTTAGTTTAATGTTCATGTATTTCGGTTATAGATTTACTGATTATGAGATTCTGTTTCACTATAATTTAGACAAAATAAGCCGCTTGGGTTATGCTCAAATATTATGCTGAAATTAGGTATTGTTAATTTACGTCAGGTTTAGAAAGCTGATTATTCTTTCTCTTTGTCTTACTTTTTGGCTTTCTTTTTTACGACCTTTTTTCTTCAACATCGTCATCATCTTTGTCCTCTTTACTTTGAGCAACTTTATTATCCATCCGTGCCACTTGTTGCCGCTCAAGATGGATTTGAACTTTGCTGGCGATCTCCAGGGTAACACGTTCGTCTCCCACTTTTATGATTGTTCCAAAGATACCGCCATTGGTGACGACCTTATCGCCCTTTCTCAGACTGTCCACCATGTGCACGTGTTCTTTCTGCTTTTTTCTCTGTGGACGGATGATTAGAAACCAGAAAACGCCAAGGATCAAAACCAGTGGGATAAATTGGAAAAACGGACTCTGCGATGATGCCTCTCCGGCAGATTGTGCATACGCAACTGAAACAAATGGAAACATTAGCTACTCCTCTAAAAATGAATACTTAAATAAAACATTAAAATATAGCACTCCTTTCAAAAAACTTCACGTCTAAATCAACATAATACAAAATTATTTTTCCCTCATCTAATGATGTTCCAGTAAAAAGTCATAAAAACGTGTCCTTTAAAGCGGGTTAGGCAAAAGCCGTAACCCGGCAAATTGAACAAAACCGTTGAAACGGTTGCCTGTTATTAAGATCCCCTTTATCCCCCCGAATAAATTCAGGGACTGTGCCCAGCATAAACCCACCCTAATCTCATCGTAAATCCACTCTAAATGACATTGTCCCATTTCTTTTGTCATCCCGGACTTGATCCGGGATCCAGGTTTCGTATTTACAGGAAAACGACGAGCTCTGAATTTGGCTCAAGATAGATCCAACTCACTAAAAATTAAAGCTTGTATAAGTAATAGAAACGGTATAATATCTATATTATGTATAAATTTGAGTACGATCTAAACAAGAGCAAGTCGAATCAGAAGAAACATGGAATTGACTTTGAGGATGCGCAATTGCTCTGGCAGGACTCTGAAGTTGTAGAGTTGAAATCCACAATTGAGGGTGAAGATCGTTATCTTGTAATTGCTAAGATTAACTCAAAGTGTTGGACGGCAACTTATACATTTAGAGATGATAAAATTAGAATCATATCTGTTCGCAGATCAAGAACAAAGGAGGTGCTTTTTTATGAAAGCTAAAGACTTTGATAAGAAATTCGACAAAGGTAAAGAAGATGTGCTTGAGCACTTTGACCTCTCCACTGCTCGCCGATTGAATCACGAACAGAAGAGAGTGAATGTTGATTTTCCACAATGGGTGGTTGATTCGCTGGATCGTGAAGCAAATAGAATCGGCGTTACACGTCAGTCACTGATAAAGATGTGGACAGTTGAGCGTATTGAGCAACAGTTGGGCTAAGGCTCCAGCCGTAACCCGGCTACGCTAACTATGAATTTAAGGGAGAAGTTTTAAGAAAGGTGCCGGATGTTTCCTGAACCAACTTTTTAAATAAATATCCGGAAGTGGCGCCCAGTACCAGCCAAAAAAATGCAGAGGTGACCAAAGACGCAATCGCAAACTGCGCGGAAAGTTCCGCGGGAACATTGCTTTCAAACAGGAATGGATGCGGTGCTCCGATCAAGTGCGGTGCCGCAAGCAGCGCGAGAGCCACAATTTTTGGCAGGATGGATTTCGTTTCCGTGAAAAGGCCGATACCGATTGCAGTCGCGATCACGGTTCCGATCCACCATACTTGACGTGACTCCAAAGCCGCGGCAGTCATTCCAGGCAGTTCCGGAGAAAGACCTAAAGCCGGCGCTAAAGCAAAAACAGCAAATCCCGCCACGCCCCAAAGCATTCCGGAATTAATATCCACAGATTTTCCACGTAGCAAATAGACGGCAACGAGCATCAGACTGAAAGCAATTCCGGTAACAATATTTGAAACCGCCGTGTAAAATGTACGCTCCGCCCCATCTCCGGGAGCCCAACTTTCTGTGGCGTCAGCATGCCTAACCGTTTCGACACCATGCACGGTTTCCACTTTTTGGTGCAGATCAAGCGCGACGCCTTCCAAAAGATGTTCATGCGTAATTCCTGAACTCGCGTGAGAATGCAGAACGGCAACTTCAATTACCTCAAACTTTTCCGCCTCCAGAATCAGTGGAGTTACCCTCAACATTTGCGCACCTGTCATTAAAATTCCCGCAAAAAAACCGCTCAAAAGTACGGTAGTCAATGCTCTTGAAATCATTTGATTTTTCCGATAATGAAATTTAATGGCAGGGAAAAGTGACCGCATGTCTGGTATCATGTGCCGCATTGTGCATGAAGCTGCCTGAACCTTGTGCAAATCCTACCGCAAAAAGCAGAACCACTCCTGCCAACAGCATCATTACCGTAGTTGTCATGCGTTGCGAAAAAACTCCGCCATCACTCGTTTCCAGAGAAGCAATTGCTCCGGCGGAAATTGTTTTAGTTGTCATCTAATTCTCCTTATAAAGGGGCTTTAAGTTTGAAACAAACTGGAGAGACAAGCGGAAAAATGGGATCACAGCAAGCTGTTGATTCCTTCACTATTTGCCTCGAATAGTCTGTTTTGGAAATATCAAGGCTGGTCTCCTGACTTATGGAAGTGAACAAAAACGCCTTCCTAAAAAAACAAACATTGCGTTTATTTTCAGTGGCTTAAGTCTTTATACTTTCCAATTACAGTTACGAGGATAGTTCCCGAATCACACGGGATTCCCTGCTCTTCCGCACAAGAAAACAATAATCGCCTGCTTGCGAAGAATACCCTGAATCTTGAGAGTAAACCTTCACAAATTAATTGGCAAGTAAAATAACACCACAAAGCAATCAACTCACTGCCAGCTAAAAGTTATCAGTGTGATTCCGATCAAAGTTACCACCGCACTGACCCATGCCATTAAGGGTGGACGGTTACCGGTGCTAATCCAAAGCAAGGGCAAAATCAGCACCGGAGTGGTCGCGGAAAGTGTGGTCACAACTCCAGCGTCTCCCAACGCCAATCCGTATAAAAGGAGGGTCATGCCGATTCCCATTGCTATGAATCCACTCAGCATAATTATACCGATGAGTTTCACCGTATATTGTGTTTTCGGCCTGAAAAGAGGATTAGGAATAAAACCGACAAACAGCAGACAGAGCGCGGCAATACCAACTCTGATGGCGGATGCGGTAATCGGATCGACTCCTTCCGCCATGATTGGTCGTGCGATAATAGAACCCGCGGCCTGCCCAAATGCTGCCAGCAAACCCAGTGCGATTCCGTAACGCAGCCGGCCTTGTGTTGAATCCATGCTTTGCGGCTCTTCGTTATTCCGCCGCCCCAAAATGGCAATCAATACACCCACTGTCACAATTCCACAGCCGAGCAGTGTGAGCCAGGGCAGATGTTCTTCCAAAATAAACCAGCCCATAATCACCGTCATCGGCGCGTTGAGTGCAAAAACAACTGAAGTACGGCTCGGCCCCAAACGCTGCAAAGAACCGAAAAGCGCGGTGTCTCCCAGAAAAATACCGATGAGTCCGGAAATCATCAGCGTTTGAATTGTATCCAAAGGAAAATCGCGCCATGCTCCGGTCAGCAAAGAGGCTGCGGCAAGCATCAGAAAGACAAGCGACATCCGCACCCTGTTAAAGGCCAGCGGACCTAATTGACGAATTGCGCCAATTGAGATTAGACCACTAAGCGCCCAACAAAAAGCCGCGCTCAACGCAGCCAGTTCAGCAATTAACATCGTGCAGATTTTTCCGGAAATAGTTGCAGTACTTCACGTATCAGCGAGGCGGCTTGCGGGAAATAAAGGTGAACGTAAGAGGCATGTAAATTGGCTGTACAGTAACCCTCCCTGCGGGAAATTCCTGTTGAGTGGCGTGTGACTTCCCAAAGATTGGCCTCTTTTGTTTCTGCCGACCAGCGTGAATAATGGAATTCGTGACCGAGCACCTCGCCTGATTCAGGCAAACCTATTTTGCAGTAGCCAAAATGCTGGAGCCGTTTTGTCATTTCAATCATGCCCGGAACAACTCCTGCCATAGCCAGACTTTGTCCGGATTGCAATTTAAGGGATTCCGCCAAAATCATCAATCCACCACATTCCGCATAAGTCGGTATTCCGGATTCTACCGTTTTTTTAAGCGAATTGAGCATGCTTTTATTGGCAGAAATTTCTTCCGCAAAGACTTCCGGAAAACCTCCGCCTAAAATCAGCCCATCCACATTTTCCGGAACTTGACTATCGTGTAATGGCGAAAACGAAACGATCTCCGCGCCTTGCTGCCGGAGCCATTCCAGATTGGCGGCATAATAAAAATGGAATGCCTCATCCTGCGCTACCGCGATTCGTTTGCTGAATTTTGCTAAAATGGCGTTGGTGTTTTTTTTCGCGATTGCGGATGCAGAAAGCACAGGAAAATTTTTAACAAGCAAATCGAGGTCGAAATGTTTTTCGGCAATTTCCGCCAATTTTTTTGC
Organism: SAR324 cluster bacterium; assembly: GCA_016764995.1. Taxonomy (GTDB): domain Bacteria; phylum SAR324; class SAR324; order SAR324; family NAC60-12; genus Arctic96AD-7. The sequence continues at coordinate 9,240 of JAESQU010000064.1, forward strand.
ATCCGCAAGTTTTTGTTCAACTCCGGGCTGCAACCCCAAATGGCGTTCCGGCCAGTCAAGCTCCGGAATTTCAGGCAGTGCGCCCAAAACAGGAATGTCCAAAACAGAACAGGCTTTGCGCAGATAGTCCGCATGGCTTTCGCTGTTTACTTGATTGAGAATAATTCCGGCAAAATGATTTGAACCGCCGGATTCCGAAACAAAGCCCTGAATTGCCGCGGTAATGGAACGTCCGGCGTTCCGGCAAGGCACCACCAACAAAATCGGCCAGCCCAACCAGCGTGCGACTTCCATCGTGCTTCCGGAATCGTTTTCAGGATCGGAACCGTCAAAAAGCCCCATCACGCCTTCCGCAATTCCAAAAGCATTTTCCGTGAATTGCGCTGCGGCCTGGACAACGTGCTCACGTCCCATAATCCACGGATCGAGATTTACAGAAGCTTTGGCAGAGAAATGGAAATGGAATCCAGGATCAATATAATCCGGACCAATTTTTAAAGGCTGTACCGCGAAATTCCGTTTACGCAACGCAGAGAGGAGTAGGCACGTAACTGCGGTTTTTCCGCCGCTGCTGTGCATTCCAGCGACAATGAGACCTTTGTGTTTATTATTGTTTGGGGCTTGCATTTCAGTCCAAAGCAAGCAAACGAACTGAAGTTCCTTTCACCAATTGCGGAAGCCAAAGACGCATTCCGCGCTGTAACTGAGGATGCAGCCACGCAATTGTCCGGACTCTTTCTGAAAGACTCAAGAGTGCTTTCCGGAACCGCTTTTTACTTTCCGGAACAGTCTTTTCAGACTCAGGACTGAGCATTCCATCAGAACAAAGCAAGACACGATCTCCACTTAAAACACCTTGTTTTAGGATGGCATTACGCAATTGATTCAATGCAGAAGTTAAATGGCTTTTTCCGGATGCTTCTGTAAGTTGCGCCAAATTTTTCCGCACCGCCTGTGCGGTTCCACGTTTTATCCACCAGCTTATTTTTCCTTTTTGCAGAACCAAAACATGAAAGCGGCTGCCGAAAGTTTTTGCGCCAAGTGTCAGAATGACGTTACGTGCTTCGTTCAAAAAACGTGAGGATGGACTGCTGCCGACGACTCCGGTAGAACGGCTTGCATCAATAAACAACCAAAAATTGGGCCGCCTGGCCGGTTTGCGAAAACGGAGATGCCACGCTTTCCCCGGCGACCATCCACTCTGTAACGAAGCCTTCAGCGAAGAATTCCAACAGAGACGCGCATGAGAAACGTGAGCCGGAACAGGACGCGATGTTCCGGAAACAAAGGCATCCGGAGACTGTTTTTTTTCCGGACTCTGCCACCATGAAGCCAGTTCCGTATGAGCCATATTTTGCGAGGATTCCAGCACTATTTCATCTGTCTGTGCTGAAGTTGGAGATGCGGAAGTTTTCGGCATTTGCAAACGCTTTGATTCCGGCTTGAATGCAGGCGGTTGCGGAAGTTTAATTTCAGGTTTTGGATTTTGAATTTCCTGAGGTTGATTTTCCTGCCGATGTCCGAGGCACAAAATCCATGCTTCCTCTAAATCAGCTTTAGAAACAATAGTTTCCCCACGCCATACCGCCGCGCAGCGTACAGTTCGCAGAACTCCGAGTTCGGCGCGTACTCCCTCCAAATTTAGCGCAGTCGCTTTCTCCGCAACTTCAGTGCGCAGATTTTCCGAAATTTCAACATTTTTCAACTGTTGCCGAACTTGAATAATTTTCTCTTTCAGCAGTGCCAATTTATTATTATGTTCAGCCAAAAACAATTGCGGATCATCGTCAAAATCCATCCGTACCCGTACAATTTCGCGTCGCTGCTCAACACTAAAATTGTCACGCACCATAATGCCGTGCATGAAGCGGTCAGTTAATTGCGGGCGCAAATCGCCTTCTTCTGGATTCATTGAGCCGATCAAAATATAGCGCGCGTTTACAGTTTTGGAAAGACCGTCGCGTTCAATGCGATGTTGTCCGCTGGCGGCAGAATCCAAAATGGAATCAACCAGATGATCGGGCAGCAAATTGACTTCGTCGATGTAAAGCACCCCGTTGTTTGCCTGTTGAATCAAACCGGTTTGTGCCGACCATTCTCCGTTTTCAAGTAAACGGGACGCGTCAATTGATCCCAAAAGCCGATCCTCAGTTGTGCCAAGAGGAACCTCCACAAACGGCGCAATTTCAACATTTTCCAGAGGAGGCAAAATTTCCCGAAAGGCTCGCGCCAAAGTGCTTTTCGCGCAACCCCGATGTCCCATCAGCAATAATCCGCCAAGTCGAGGATCGATTGCATGATAAAGCAGCGACCGCTTAACCAGATCCATGCCGACGATTGCGGTAAAAGGGAAAGTATAATTCATGATTAGTCTGTTTAATATTCAAAAGTCGTTGATTCTGCCAAGTAGCAAACAAACACTCAAGTCTGTTTAATCCAAATGATAAATTCCGTTTTTTTGGATTTCCTTTTTAGTATGTATTTACGCTTAAATTGGTCGATCCAGATTACGATACTGAATTGCCTCTGCAACATGAATGGTGTCAATATTCTGTTCCTCCGCCAGATCGGCAATCGTGCGGGCAACTTTGAGGATACGGTCGTAAGCTCTGGCGCTCAATCCCATTTTTGTCATGGCCTGTTCCAGAATTTTTTGTGAAGGATCCGAAAGTTGGGCATGACTTTCCAGTTCCCTGCGTTTCATTCCGGAGTTGTTTCTGGTCGTTGAATTTTGGAACCGCGCCTCCTGAATTTGACGGGCCCGGACAACACGTTTCCGAATATTTTTGGAAGATTCACCTTGCCTTGCTTCTGCCAATTTTTCATATTCAACAGCAGGCACGGTAAGGTGAATATCAATCCGATCCAGTAAAGGTCCCGAAATTTTGGCGCGATATTTTTGAATTTGCTGCGGCGGACAATTACATTCCCTGCGGTTTTCTCCTTGCCCGGAAGGGGCGCCGTGATAACCGCAGGGGCATGGATTCATTGACGCTAACAACATGAAATCGCAAGGAAATTCCAACGACATTGCTGCGCGTGAAATCGTCAGTCTGCCGTCTTCCAAAGGCTGCCGGAGCAGTTCAAGAGTGGCGCGCGGGAATTCCGGAAATTCATCAAGAAATAAAACTCCATTGTGTGATAGTGATATTTCTCCCGGCCCTGGAATACTGCCGCCGCCAACTAAACCGGCTTGCGAAATGGTGTGGTGCGGAAAGCGGAAAGGGCGCTGTGAAATCAAGGCTGTTCCGGAAGGAATTAAACCGGCGATGCTGTGAATTTTTGTGCACTCAAGCGCTTCGTCAAAACTGAGGCGTGGCAGAATCGTACTCATGCGGCGGGCGAGCATTGTTTTTCCGGAACCTGGAGGACCGAGCATCAGCAAATTGTGTGATCCTGCGGCGGCAACTTCGAGGGCACGTTTGACGTGCTCCTGCCCTTTTACATCCTGAAAATCATCCTCATAAAGCTGTTCCTGAGAAAAAACAGCCTGTGGATCATGATCTGCCGCGGTGATTTCCAAATCACCTTTTAGATACCGTACCACTTCAGAAAGTGTTGAAACCGGAACTATGCTAATTCCTTCGACAACTGCCGCTTCTGCTTCGTTTGCTTTAGGCAGAATCAACTGCTCCAATTCATGATCTCTCGTTGCCACCGCAACAGGTAAGATTCCGCGTACTGGTCGGATTTCACCATCGAGTGACAACTCTCCCACCACCATAGCACGCTTCAGATTTTCCGGAGGAAACAGCCCCATTGTGCCCAGCAACGCCAGGGCAATCGGTAAATCAAAACCGGAACCAATTTTACGCAAAGTAGCAGGAGCCAGATTTACCACCACCCTCCTGACAGGAAAACTGAACCCGGAATTGTTTACCGCAGACAAAATGCGATCACGGCTTTCCTTGATCGTACCATCCGGTAAACCAACAATATTGAAAAAACTCAACCCATAAGAAACATCTACCTCTACCTCAATCAAATGAGCATCGATTCCTAAAACGGTGGCAGAAAATGT
>JAESQU010000003.1 GCA_016764995.1 SAR324 cluster bacterium
AATATCTTGTGGCGGATCGTAGTTTTCTTCTTCATAAATAGTTTCTTTGTAGCGGTTGAGAGAGAGGTCGAAATTATTTTTTTCAATTTCTGCAACCGGAACATAAAAGGCTTGTGAGGTGCGGTCTGTGTCTTTTGACGCATCTTTGTTTTGCCAGCGTTTGAGACAATCCGGAAGATTGTCGCCCTCGATTTTGTTGCGTTTGTCATCAAGGGAATAACCGTCGTTTTGGACATCATAGAAAAAGACGTTATCGGTGCGTCCGCCTTTGGTGAAAATGAGGATTCCGGTGGAAACACCGGCATACGGTTTAAAGACACCACTCGGCAGTGAAATCACGGCCTCCAATTGATTTTCTTCCACCAGCAGTTTACGTAAACTTAGATGCGCGTGTGAGGAACCGAAAAGTACGCCGTCCGGAACAATGGTCGCAGAACGTCCTCCTGTTTTCAACATCCGTAAAATTAGCGTCAGGAAAAGCAATTCCGTTTTTTTGGTTTTCACTTTGCGCAACAAATTTGAATGCACATCCTCAAAATCAAGGCTGCCCTTAAACGGAGGATTGGCCCAAATCTTATCAAACTTAGCGCTCGCTGCTTTTGGGTAGCGTTCCGTAAAACCGCTGCTGAGGGTATCCTGATAATTGATTTTCGGATCATCGACTCCATGCAGCATGAGGTTCATGGTGGCGATGCGGAGCATGGTTGCGTCAAAATCAAAACCATGAAACATTTCGGTTTGAATATGTGGGCGGAATTTTTCCAGTAAATCTCCGGAATAGAGTTTGACGATTTTTCCAGTTTCCGGATCAGTTTCTTCCAAAATTCCTTCCGGAGAAGTGTGGTTGCGGTAAAGGTATTCCATTACCGAAACCAGAAAACCTCCGGTTCCACAAGCAGGATCGCAAACAACATCAGTCGGTTCAGGTTCCAGCATATCGACCATCAAACGGATGATGTGACGCGGAGTCCGGAATTGCCCGTTTATTCCCGCAGTGGTTAGTTTCCCAAGCAGATATTCATAAAGATCACCTTTGGTGTCGCCCTCAGTGAGTGGAAGCTGATGCACCATTTCTACCGCCTTGACCAGTAAACTCGCTTTCTGAATCATCAACTGCGCGTCTTTCATAAACTCTGCAGAAGACGCACCTGAAGCAGAAGCGAGGCGCAAATGTGGGAATACCTCATCCCGTACCAAAGGCAGCATATTTTCTCCACCTAAATTCCGGAACTGTGACCAGCGTAAATTTTGTTTATTTTGCGCAAAACGTTTTTTGAAAGCACGACCGCTACGAAGTTGCCGATTTTCGTCCCGCGTTTCATGAATATCAAGCAAGCGAGCAAACATGAGATAAGTAATCTGCTCAATTACGGTCAGCGGATTTGTGATGCCGCCCGTCCAGAATTCCTGCCAAAGCGCGTCAATGCGCTGTTTAAGTTCACCAGTGATCACAACTCTCCTTCAACATATTGGTGTATAAGTCCGGAAATCAAGGTTTGATAAGGGATTCCCATTTCCATTGCTTTTTTTTGAATACCTTGAAAATCATGTTCATATAAGCGCAAGGTCACACGGCGATCTTTACGAAAAGTATTTTCCGCCGTTGCTTTGATAGCTTTCAATTCAGCAATGGACGGACTTTCCAAAGCAAGTTTGTTTTTTTCCAGTGCTCTTAAGATGCCCGATTCTTCTTTATCGAATTCCATTTTCTTTCTGCTCCATATTAAATAATTTAGTAGCTTTTCTGCTGGGAATAATTGTTTTTAGAAAAATTGTTTCATCCCGCATGACGTGAGGAACAATGTACACATAATTCTCAATCAGAATAAAATACAGTCTTTGTCCGGGAAACTTAACTTGATCGGGATGATCTGTTGTTTTCCAGACATCTCCCTGCGACAAATGAAAGATTACTTTCTCAAATGAAATATTTCTTTCCCTTTTCAGAATTTCATTTTTATTTGGATTCCACTCAAATTTCATTTTATTACTGTACATCTATTGCATGCACAAAACAAGTGCTGTTTCAGTTGAATCTGCATAAAAGACATAACGTACAAAAGATTAAATCTTCACTTTTATCTAAATGTCAATTTCGCATTAAGTCAAAACTCAATGCCAGATTTTCATTCGTGAAAGAATATGAATCATATTATTTCAGAAACTTATACGTTCATTGATTCTCTCTCTCGCGGAAATGACAAGTTTTTACGAATGAATCAACAATGATATTAACAAAATGTAAATGCTGTTTATCCAGCAAAGGATTATGGATTAAAGTTGTCAAATGCTGGAGGTTGAAAAGGAATAATCGACTGAATCAATTCCTCAATTTCTGACTCAGCGAAAATACCATCCAGGCCTTCTGAATCAAGTACCGTGAACGGTTGCTCATAAAGTTTGTCAATAGTGATTGAACCATGTTGTGCAAGATGACTTTTGAGCAAGCCGAGAAATTGAGTTTGTTTGGCAGTCAAATCCGGATGCTTTAGCACAAATTCTGCAAAATGTTTTGAGATTAAATTTGGATCCATACCGACTATGTCTCGGATTGAAAAAACCAATTCCTCAACAGTCTTGCCGTTGAAAAATTCTTTGAGAAAATCCTGACTGACATTTGAACTTTGCACGAGAACCAAAGAAGCCAAACGCTCAATATCCGCTTCAGTTACCGGTTGTCCGGACCAGATTTTTTGTAAAGTCGCATCAGTTTCTAAAAGCTGCTTCAATTCCTTTTCAACTGCTTGCTCATAAATCTTTTGATCGACAGCGGAAAAACTGGAAAGACGACGAGTATATTGCTCTTGCTCCTTTACTTCCGTAACGTCTATTTCTCTCGGTTGAGAATATTGCCTGTTTGGGCCACTACGATGATGAATAATTTGCCGTAAAGGATCCCGGACTGATTCCAGTTCTTCAACAGAAAGATTCTGCCAGAAATCCTCTGTCTGCACCCTTCTAATGATCTCTATTTTTTCCCGTACCTGCTCAAGGCTTATCAGTAATTGTCCCAGCCAATCGAGTAGTTTGATTTTGAGGTCGTTGATATTCCCGCTGCCTTGAATCAGGGATGTTTGCATTTTTGCAAACAGAAGATCCAAACTGTATGCTTCATAAAATCCTCGAATATCTCGCCACTGCATGAGTTGAGCAATTTCATCACGAAGTGTAAAAACTGTGGTTGGAGCAAAAGATTTGAGAGCTACTTTATCGGAAAAAGTTTGAATAGTCTTCCAATGATCTCTAACTTGAATCGATGGCAAATTTTTCAGTGCGTTAATATCTGCATGGAGCAAATCGGTAGCCAAATCAAAATCAAATGTATGCTGTTTTTCCAGTGCTGTTTCGGCCAGAATCAGGCGTGACTCAAAAACCTGTTCCAGCAAGGAAATTTTTCGTGTTGGTTCGGCGGGTGTGTAGTCCGAGTCAAAACGTTCAAAATTACCCCAGTGATCAAAAATACGGAAGACGCTTTTATGCTCTCCTGGTCCGAACAAGTTTTCACACAATCGAGTTCCGCGACCAATCATTTGCTGAAACTTAACTGGTGATTTGATCGGCTTGGCAAAATCAAGGTTGAGAATTTCAGGAATATCGATGCCTGTATCAAGCATATCCACCGAAATGGCAATTGTCAGTTCATCGTTGCTTCCCTGCCCCTTGAAGTCATCAATCAACTGTTCTGCCCGTGGATCATAATTATCAATAACTTGACAGAATTTTCCTTATCCAACATGATTCTACTTGACAGCATATCCTACTTGTGGAATCCTACTGCGAGATAAACTAATGATATTTAGTCATTTTTTTTACACTATTTTAATCGCATAATCAGGAATTATCCATGGCCAATGTAAAAATGCATTCCATTTTTAAAAAGTTCGGTAATACAGAAGTGATACACGGGGTTGATCTTGAGATTGAAGATAACGAATTTGTCGTTTTCGTTGGCCCTTCCGGTTGCGGAAAGTCAACACTTCTGCGTTTGATTGCCGGATTAGAGGATGTAACGAGCGGAGAGATTGAAATCGATGGTGTTCAGGTAAACTTTCTACCGCCGGCAAAACGCGGAATTGCGATGGTTTTTCAATCATACGCACTTTACCCCCACATGAATGTTTACCAGAACATGTCATTTGGTTTGAGACTGGCAAAGACCGACAAACAAATTGTTGAGCAAAAAGTCCGGGATGCAGCAGAAATTTTACAAATTACAGA
>JAESQU010000065.1 GCA_016764995.1 SAR324 cluster bacterium
AAGTTCGGTAAAAACGGCTCAGTCTAAAATTGAGTCCATGTTCAAACCCTTTAAGGTAAAAGGAGTACAGTTCCGGAACCGTATTCTTGCTCCCCCAACTGTGACCGATCACGCTGATGTGGAGGGTAAGGTGACACCTGCGCTCATTAAACATTACCGCACTCTAGCCCGACAAGGCGTCGGGACTATCATTGTTGAATCTGCTTATGTGTTCAAGCAAGGACGAAGTCATTTCAATCAATTGGGCATTTCCGAAGAAGAACATCTTGAAGGCTTGGAAACCCTGGCACGTGGTGTTAAAAAAGAAGGTGCAACAATCGGAATTAGAATCAGTCATGCAGGTGCACAGACTTCAATGGCGGCTTGCGGTGAGCAGCCTGTAGGGCCTTCGGCTTTGAATTTCGGACGGGATTTTGACCTCAGTCGGGAGTTCGATCATGGAGATGTTGAGGAGATTATCCTGAATTTTGTTCATGCAGCAGAACGTGCGGAAGAAGTCGGTATGGATTTCATCGAAATAAACGGTACAGAACAACAATTGCTTGATCAATGTTGTTCTGTCAAACTTAACTCTCGTGCAGATGAATATGGTTCAGCAAAAATTGAGACCCGAATGCAATTGGCGGTGGAGGTTGTCAAGGCCATCAAAGGACGTAATTCGATCAATATTCCGCTGAGTTATTACTTTTCAATTTTTGACAAAATTGAAGATGGATTCAAGCCCAAGGATCTTAAAACCATGTTAAACTTACTGGAAAAAGCAGGCGTTGATATTTTCCATCCACTGGCAGTACATGCAATGAACAAGTGTTTTGAAAACAAAGAGCCTCTTTGCCTATGGTCCGCAAAATATACTGATAAGCCACTGATAGTTAATGGTAACATTAAGTCTCCGCAACTTCTTGATGAAGCCGCGGCAATGGGTTATGCAGACTGGTTTGCGATGGATCAAAGTATTTTCGACCGCCTCCAGTGGTATCAATTTCTCAAAAGAAAAATCAGTCAATAAACCTTAACCTTTCCAAAAATATGTCACGATCAATAATTAAGACTTCAAAGGCACCTGCGCCGGTAGGACCATACTCTCAGGCCGTTCGATGCGGAAACTTGTTGTTTGTTTCTGGACAGATTCCGCTTGATCCGGAGAATGGAGAACTGCTACTTAATTCATTTGCAGAGCAATGTCATAGAGTACTTTTGAATCTGAAATTGATCCTGGAAGAAGGAGGTTCCAGTTTGGATAGTGTCCTGAAAGTTACAATTTACATGAATAATTTGGCGCAATTTAATGAATTAAATGAAATTTACTCTGAATACTTTGATGCATCCAAACCTGCACGCGCATGTGTTGAGGTCAGTGCTTTACCAAAAGGAGTTGCGGTAGAAATGGATGCAATTGCGGAAATTACCTCAGAGGACTAATCTTCATCAACAATCAAAATAACTTAAAACAATGCCTGTCTTAAATGTTGCAATTGCCGGATTCGGTACAATTGGTAGTGGTGTCGCACATGTTTTAGAACAACACAGCGAACATCCGGATGCAAAAATAAATCTCATTGGAATTCTGGAACGTGATACTCAAGGAAAATTCGTCCGGCCGTGGTTCGAAAAAAAGCCGGAATTGTTTTATGAAAGTCCGGAACAGCTTCTTGAGGATACAAAAGTTGATGTTATCGTCGAGACAATCGGCGGCAGCGGATTTGCCCGTGAACTGATCATTAAAGCTTTGCAGAACGGAAAGCATGTAATTACCGCAAATAAAGATTTGATTGCGGTTCATGGTGCGGAACTAATGTCGATCGCACGGGAAAAAGGTCGGCATTTGCTTTTTGAAGCGGCAGTGGCAGGAGCAATTCCGGTTTTGCGTTTGCTGAAAGATTATTTGCAAGTACAGGATATTCAGGGAATCCGGGCAATACTGAACGGCACTACGAATTACATTTTGAGTGAGATGGAAAGCAACGGCCTTTCTTTTGAAAAAGCACTCGCGCAGGCACAAGAATTAGGATTTGCAGAGCAGGATCCGACCAATGATATAAAGGGAATTGATGCCCGCTACAAACTCGTGATTCTGACTTATTTAATAACCGGACAGTGGTTAGCTCCAGAGCAAATTACATTGGAAGGAATAGATCATTTGGCGCTGGCTGATTTTGAATATGCTGAACGTATGGGCAGGCGGATTAAATTGATCGCAAATCTTCGCCTCATTGATAATGGAATTCAGGTTTATGTTTTGCCCCTGATGATTGAAAAAGAAGATATTCTGGCAAAAATTTCCGGCTCAACAAATGCTGTGACTCTCACCGGAAAATTCGCAGAAGACATCACCCTCATTGGCAAAGGAGCCGGAAGTCTCCCAACTGCCTCAGCGATTGTTTCTGACCTGAACAAAGTTCAAAGCCATCCTGAACCATTTCCTCCGCCTCCCTCTTCCAGAAAGTTGGCGATAGAATCGATGGATAATATAAGATTTCGCCACACTTTGCGCTTTGAAGTACGTGATCACCCTGGCATATTTGGTCACTACGGTAAAATATTTGAGCGGCTTTCTATAAATATTTATGCATTGGAACAGTTGCCGCAGTATCACCGAATTGGAAAAGAAGGTGAGGAAACCGTGATTTTCACATTGACACTCCAGGACTGTAAAGAAGGTTTGGTTCTCAAAGCCCTTGAGGAAATAAATCAGGCAGAGTACATGCTGAAACCCGTCGTACTCCTCAGAGAAATTGTCTGAAGTTGATAAAAGGTAAATCTTCAGTTGTCAACTGACAAAAGACACTCGTCAATAGAATAATGTTCAAGTTTATCAGTACATACCGCCTGCAATTCCTCATCCTTGCCACCTTCATCGGCTTGTTCATGCTGATGTCTCAAACGTATTCCGAGGAAGGTTCATCCCGTTTTCAGACTGTAGTACAGACCGTTACCTATCCCATGCAAGTTTCTGTTAACTCAGTTGCTTCAACTTTCAAAAATATCTGGAGTTCTTACATCTCATTGATCGATGTAAATGAAGAAAATAATCGACTCCGGCAGCAGCTTCAGGATATGGAAGAAAAAATGAATCAACACATTGAGAATTCTGTCCAGTTTCTGCGCTTGAGGGATCAACTGCTCTTTGCCAGTAAAAAAACCAAAGAGAAAATATTTGCTGAAATTATTGGTGAATCTGCGGACAACACCCATGATATTAGTTTGATCAACCGTGGCAGCAATCAATTGGTACAACGCAACTTCATTGTTATCCGCAAAGAGGGATTAGTGGGGCGAATTCAATCTGTCTCTCCATTTCAGTCTTCAGTACAATTAATTACCGACCACCGCAACCGTGTACCAGCTTTGATTCAACGTAATCGGATACGGGGACTGATTTATGGAACCCGCGAAGGTTTAGAAATGCGGCAAATTAATCAGCATGCAATTATTAAAATCGGCGACCGTGTGATTTCAAGTGGTCTTGGAGGTCTCTACCCTAAGGGTCTCCTCATCGGCTGGGTTAATGAAATTCGCCACCAAAAGCACGAACTATTCAAAACCGCAATTTTGGACAGTGCTGTAGATTTCAACCAAATTGAAGAGGTATTTGTGATTGTACCTACTAAATCAGACTCTCATTTATTTATCGACTGATGCGCTTATTACTACTTTCTCATGGTTTTATTTTGATCGGTGTCTTGCTGATAATAGTATTCAATAACTATTTTCAACTGGGCGGTTTGAAAATTAACTGGATGTTGATGTTCCTGCTGATTTTGACACTCCGTCATTCGAAAATGTTTTTACCATTTGTCGGCATCCTGGCCGGACTTATCATGGACGCGCTTTCACATGGCATCATGGGACTTTATGGAATTTCTTTTTTTATAACACTGTTACTTGTCAGTCAGACAAATAAATTGTTTTACGCAAATTCTGTTTTTGTAGTAAGTTTAGCTGTCTTTACTATGTCAATTTTTGAAGGTTGGCTCTCTCTCTCGATATTAGACATTTTTGAGCCAGATACAGATAAATCAGCTCTCATGCTGATTTCAATTCTTCCACTTGCAATTCTGCAAGGCATTTTGACTCCATTAATAATTCAATTTGTAATTTTTGGAGAAAATCTTTTCTTGGGTGAAACCGCGTGAATTTTGAAACTCTTGAATTTGAGGAACTGGACCGAATTCGAAACCGCCTGATGATTTTGGGTGGAGTAGTAATTCTGATTTTTTCTTTACTCGCATCACGCCTTTGGTATCTGCAAATAATCGAGGGACAAAAATACACAGAATTCTCTCAAGGCAACCGTATTCGTCTTGTTCCAGAACCTGCTTTACGTGGGATTATTTATGACCGGAATGGCGTTATCCTGGCAGAAAATCGTCCTGCATATCAATTGCACTTGATTAGAGAAGACACACCTGATTTAGAAATAACTTTAGGAAATGTTTCACAAGCACTCAGTCTTTCCTATCCGGCATTAAAAGAAAAAATTGTGGAAAATCATGGTTTAGCACAGTTTAAACCAATTATTCTGGAGGAAGACCTGGACTACGAAAAAGCCATGTATTTGGAAACATTTCAGGATGATTTCCCTGGTGTTTCGATTGTAGTTCAACCACGTAGATTTTATCCTTACAATAATTTGGCGGCTCATCTGATCGGTTATGTCGGAATTGTGCAGGAAGACTGGAAAGAATTACCTGAAGAAAAACGGAGTTCCAGCCAAATCGTCGGCCATTCCGGAATTGAACTTCTTGAAAATGATCGCATGATTGGACTTGATGGCGGATGGCAGGCTGAAGTTGATCACATGGGAAGGGAACTACAGGTTTTGGGAAAACCAGTCCCGTCCGTTCCCGGTGAAAATGTCTCACTGAACCTTGATATCCGCCTCCAAAAAGTTGCAACTGAAGCCATGCAGGGTGAAAGCGGAGCCGTGATAGTCATGAATCCTAAAACTGGAGAAATCCTGGCTTTGGCCAGTTTTCCAGACTTTGATCCAAATCTGTTTTCCGGCGGAATTGATCAGAAAAGCTGGAACAGCCTTTTAGCTAATCCGGAACATCCTCTGGAAAACAAAGCCATTCAAGGTTTATATGCACCCGGTTCAATTTTTAAAGTTGTCACAGCATACGCCGGACTTGATCTTGGAGTTCTCACGCCAGAAACTGAGCGTGTCTGCAACGGGTATTACTTCATTAAAGGACGTAGCGATCCTTTTAAATGCTGGAAGGAAGGAGGTCATGGCAGAGTTAAGTTAATAGACGCAATTAAGGGTTCATGCAATGTCTACTTTTACAATGCAGGAATGAGTGTTGGAGTGGATGCGATACACAAATACGCAAGCCTGTTTGGACTTGGTAAATTAACCGGTGTGGGTCTTCAAAATGAAAAAGCAGGTTTGATTCCCAACACTAAATGGAAAAAAAGAATCTTCAATGAACCGTGGTATTTGGGAGAAACACCTTCCACAGCAATCGGTCAGGGCTTTATTACGACAACACCGTTGCAAGTGATAAATATGATAAATATTCTTGCGAATGATGGAATGTGGATGCCCCCCAGGATTTTTAAAGAACAAGAGGGTGTGCGGCCAGAACAAATTCCTTTAAAAAAGAAATATCTAAGTTTGATCCGGGAAGGGATGGTTGCTGTTGTAAACTCTGAAGGCGGAACTGCTAAAAAAGTTCAGTTTGAAGAATTCACAGTTGCTGGAAAAACCGCGACTTCCCAAGTCATCAGCAACGAGACCCTTGAAACGCTGGATGATGAAGCGAAGTCCAGCAAGATTTTTCAGAATCATGCTTGGTTCGTAGCATTTGGACCTGCCGAAGATCCTGAAATTTCCGTCTTGGCACTTGTCGAACATGGCGGTGGTGGATCAAAAGCAGCGGCTCCGGTTGTACGTAAAATATTGAGTTACTATATCGACAATATCTACAAACCAAAAAATGAACAAACTCTAAACAATCACATTGATTCAAAAAACCTTAACTTCAGTGAACGACTGCAAATTGCCTTCAATTGAAAATTAACATAAATACACGTAATTTAAAAAAATCTGTTTCTCAAACACTAAAAATAATTTTTGAAACTCTCTAACAATGCCGCAGTTTATACAACATAACCCCTTGTGTCTGGCTTCTTCTTCGCCTCGTCGACAGATGTTTTTGAAAAAATACGGTCTTAAATTTGAATGCCGATCTCCAAAGATAAATGAAACTCCGGAAAAAAATGAAACCGCAAGAAACTTTGTCAAACGGATGGCCAGCGAAAAAGCAAGTGAGGTGCAGCGGAGATTTTCAAACCTCCCTGAAAATGTCATTATTCTTTCCGGAGACACAATTGTTTTTTTTGATGATACAATCCTGGGCAAACCGGAAAACGCTCAACATGCCCGCACAATGCTCAAACAATTAAGTGGTCAAACTCATCAGATTTTTTCCGGTTTTTCAATCTTGGATACAGTTTCTGGAGAAGAAATTTCAGACGTAATTTGCACAGAAGTCCGCTTTCAAAAACTGCATGATGAAATACTTGAATGGTACATCAATTCCGGAGAAGCTTTTGGAAAAGCAGGTGCATATTCAATTCAGGGTTTAGGAACAATCTTGGTAGAATCAATCCGCGGATCCTACAACAATGTGGTCGGATTTCCGATAGAATGCATCATTACGCATTTAACCGCAAATGCATGGATCTCCTTTGCGGAACCAGAAAAAACGGAGGTAGCGGCATGAAACGCTTGTTAATCATTCTAGTTTACGCATTTATTATTCCAACAACACTATCCGCAATTGAACTTGAAAACCGAATACCTGCTTCAATCTGGGAAGTTGAAACGCGTTTCCAATTTACTCCGTCCTACAGCCGTGCTTTTAACGGTTACGGCCAGGAAGCACCGTTGCAGCAGCTCATGCTTTGGGATCGTGAATGGCGTGATTCTGTTGAGGGTGAATTGCAGCGTGAGGAACAGCGCTTAGAGTTTCGCGTCGCGTATGGTTTAACCGAAAAATGGATGATAGAGGCAACCGTTCCTCTGGTGCAAAAAAAGCAAACCTCTACGCTAAATTTCTCGACCGCAACTTCAAGTCAACAAAAAGTGCTCGACAGTTTAGCCTCAGAAACATTAAGTGGTCTTGGTGACATCAGCCTGAAATTCGCGAAAGACCTGAGCGCGACAACGACCTGGTATAACCGCGGTGGATACACCGTGCGCTTACCCACAGCGAATTCAGGAACACCGCGTGGAATTGCTGCGAATGCAATCGGTGACGGTCACGGTTCCGTTGGTGCTTTTGTTCATTTCACCTGGTTTCCGCTGACACACGGCATCCGGAACGGTTTTCGTTTAGAAGGCTCAAATGAGTTAGTTGGAAAACGTGAAACACTTGAGGGTGAAAAAGTTTATTATGCTGCAGGTCACCGCGCTGACATTTTTTATAACTGGAGCATTGAACGTCAAAATATCTTTGCCGGAACAGAGTTGCATTATTTTCAGCAGGCAGAAAGCAAATTGCCGATTGGCAAATCAAATTTCGCTTTTGTCAAAGAAATTAATTTTGAATTCGGCTACGGCAACCTGAGCGAACTTGAGCAAAAACCGTTGTCATTTCCATGGCAATTTCGTTTGGGCTACACGCGCCAACTTTCCGGACAAAATATGCCAATCGCGCAACGTTGGGAATTAAGTTCCTCTTTCTATTTCTGATCTTTCAAAAACTGAAATATCCTCATCAACACATCACAAAAATAATCTAAAGGAACTCAGTGAATTTGGTGGATTTGAACAAATGTGATATCAAGCATGCTCAAATTGAATTGCTCAAATGTTGTGGTTCAACCAAATGGGTTGAAAATATTTTGGCGGCTCGACCATACTCTTCCGTAGCGAACCTGTTTGAGCTGGCCGAAAAAATTTGGTTGGAATTAAGCAAAGATGATTATTTGGAGGCCTTTGCGGCGCATCCAAAAATAGGTCAAAGCAAAATACCGGAAAAAGCAAAAAATACGGAAAAATGGACCAGGAAAGAACAAGCCGGAATGATGTCCGCAGACGCGCAGACAAAAATTGAACTGCTGAAAGAAAGCCGGAATTATGAGAAAAAATTCGGTTACATTTTTATCGTGTTTGCAACAGGAAAAAGTGCAATTGAAATGCTGGATTTACTAAGACTGCGGATGGAAAATTCTCCGGAAATGGAACTACATATTGCGGCTCAGGAACAAAATAAAATTACAAATTTGCGGCTGAAAAAAATGCTGTCAGACGCATAATTTGGGCTGGAGCTAAATGGGAAATTCATGATTCATTTCAACTTCCACGATATGTGCTGTAACCGAAAGGACTCAGCAATAAGGGGATGTGATAATGTTGTTCCGGATGGCTGAGCAAAAAACGAACTTCAATTTCCGGATAGAAAAAAGAAATTCCTTGCTGCTCGAAATAGGGGCCTGTCACGAAAATCATCCGATAAATTCCTGAATCCAACACCTCTTCTGCCGGAATCAAGTCCATCACGCGTCCGTCTGCATTTGTTACTCCAGACGATATCTCCTGGCAGTTTCCGCCATTTTTCTGCTGTTCTAAACGTACCTGAATATTTGCTCCGGGACAGCCTTGTGAGGTGTCCAGTACATGGGTAGTGATGGGACTCATCCGTAACTCCTTTACTATTCGTTTTGATATGCTTGCCAAATTACTTTAGTCACCACAGAGAACACAGAGAACACAGAGGGTTGTTTATACTTTTATTTTCTGTGTCCTCCGTGGTAAATAATTATGTTTTACGATTTGGCGCACAGTTTTTGATTCACTCTAGGGATGCCCCTTCCTCAATCCATCTTCCAAGAATAATACGCTCTTCCGGAGTAATTCCAGTTTTATTTCCAAGCGGCATGGCGATTGTTGTTACCGTCTGAGTTTTAATGAGAGAGGCTAGTGACTGAATTTTTTTGTCACTGTCAAACATAATCCCTTTGGGAGCAATTCTGAAAACGTCATCGGTGGGCGTGGCGGAATGACAACTTAGACAGCGCTGATCCAGAATGGTGCGGACGAGGGCAAACGGAATATGCTCTGTTCCAAATGAGACTTTGTCTGGAGAATTTGAAACTGTTGAGGCAGGTTTTGTCACAAAGATAAGGGCAAAAATGGCAGCAGTCGCAATCGGCAAAATCCAAATGTTCAAATGGCCTTTATTTTTTAGATTGAAAAAATGTCTAACTGTGGCGCCAATCAAGATAATTGCGACTAAAATCATCCAATTCATTTGATGCGCAAAAGTGTTTGGAAAATGGTTGCTGATCATAATAAACACAACCGGCAAGGTCATGTAATTATTATGAATAGAGCGTTGCTTTGCTTTTATTCCCAAAGACGCTTCCGGAGTTTTGCCGGCTTTGACAGCATCCACCAGTTTGGTTTGCGATGGAATAATCCGCCGCCAGACATTTCCCACCATCAAGGTTCCCCATGACTGCACCGACATGAATGTAAGCGGCACGTGAGCCGAACCATTGATGAAACCACCAGATGACTTCAAACAAAAGCACAAATGAAATAACCACTGGAACCCAGCCTTTCTCGCCCAGCGAAGATGCCCAGAGAGAATCATAAACCAGCCACGCCGCCAGAATTGTTCCCAAACTTATACTGACCGCCATTCCATAACTTAAATCTGCGATTTGCGAATCAATCAAATAAACTCCGGAACCGGTGTAATAGACAATTCCGAGCAGGAAAATTCCGCTGATCCAAGTCGCATATGCTTCCCATTTGAACCAGTGTAGAACTCGCGGAATTTCGGACGGTGAGATCATTGTTTTTTCCAATTGATAAAAACCTCCGCTGTGTATCATCCACAATTCACCCTCCACTTTCGGTTCCGGATTTTCCGGCGGTGTGAGTTGACTGTCCAGCCAATTGAAAAAAAATGATGCGCCAATCCAGGCAATTCCTGTAATAACATGAATCCAGCGGACAACCAAATTCAGCCATTCGATAATGTAAGAGTCCATAAAGTAAATGAGGGTCTAGATTTTTAATTGTAATTTACTTAAAATAAAGGTTAGTATTTTTTGAAAAATATTGCCATTCCTTTTGGAAATTACATGGAAAATTATCCGCGCGACATGATCGGCTACGGCCAAAATCCCCCGAACCCAAAGTGGCCCGGGAAAGCCCGGATTGCCGTCCAATTCGTCATCAATTATGAGGAAGGCGGAGAAAACTGCATCCTTCACGGAGACTCGGCATCGGAGACATTTCTTTCCGAAATAATCTGTGCGCCGCCTTTCGTAGGAGCACGCCACATGAGCATGGAATCAATTTACGAATACGGCAGCCGGGCAGGATTTTGGAGGCTCCACCACCTTTTCACCAGCCGGAAAATTCCGGTGACGATTTTCGGTGTAGCAATGGCTTTGGAACGTAATCCGGATGCAGTCGAGGCCATGTTGAAAGCGGATTGGGAAATTGCTTCTCACGGCTATCGCTGGATCGATTATAAAGATATTCCGGAAGACATCGAACGTGAACACATTGCCAAAGCCATTGAAATTCATACGCGTGTTACCGGCAGCAGACCTTTGGGCTGGTACACTGGCCGTACCAGTGTCAACACTCAGCGTCTGGTGCAGGAAGCCGGAGGATTTTTATATGATGCGGATTCTTACGCGGACGATTTACCGTACTGGCTCGAAACACCAACCGGCGAACCGCATTTAGTAATTCCTTATACTTTGGACACAAACGATATGCGCTTTGCCGCACCACAGGGTTTTAATTCCGGAGATCAGTTTTTTAGCTATCTACGGGATGCCTTCGATGTACTTTACGCAGAAGGGGAAATGGGTTCCAATGCCGCAAAGTCCGGTGCTAAACAATCCGTCCCGAAAATGTTGAGTATCGGTTTGCACTGTCGGATCGTCGGTCGTCCGGGACGCATCGCCTCTCTGGAAAAATTTATTGCTCATGTACAAAGTCATGCAAACGTCTGGCTTTGCCGCAGAATTGACATTGCACGGCACTGGCACAAACACCATCAACCTGTAAACTAACAAACAAAAAAGAGGAGACACTTTGGAATCACCACACGATGACCGCTTTTCAAGCAAGTATTTGAACCTTGCCGAGGAACGTCTCGGCACAGTTGTTTTGGAAACAACGGATGATTTTTTTGCAGAAAAAGAAAATTTGATCAAACCCGGACGCGGTATTTTTATTCCGGATAAATTCACTGATGACGGAAAATGGATGGATGGTTGGGAATCACGGCGTAAACGAATTCCCGGACACGACTGGTGTAGCCTCCGTTTGGGAGCGCCTGGAAAAATCCGCGGACTCGATATTGACACAAATCATTTTACTGGAAACTTTCCGCCGTTTGCGTCGTTGGAAGCCTGTGAAATCACGGGCGATCCGGACGATTCCACCGAATGGACGGAACTGCTTGCGAAATCTACGCTTGAAGGAACTTCGCAAAATTTCTTTGATGTTAGCAGTGATCAACGCTGGACACATGTACGACTCCATATTTATCCAGACGGAGGAGTTGCACGACTCCGAGTTTATGGGGAACCGCACATGGATTGGTCTGAAATTGGTGCGGATGAAATAATTGATTTAGCGGCATCATGGCACGGCGGTTTGGCCTTAGCCTGTAACGATCAACATTTTGGACACATGGGAAACTTGATTGCACCAGGACGCGGAATCAACATGGGTGACGGTTGGGAAACACGGCGACGGCGTTTTCCTGGAAATGACTGGGTGATATTGCGCTTGGCCCGAACAGGAGAAGTGCGGAAAATTGAAATTGATACAAATTATTTCAAAGGAAATTATCCGGATCGCTGTTCTGTAGAATCGGCATATTTACCAGCAAATATACCAGCAGATTTACCAGCAGATAATTTACCGGAAAGTTGGGAAAGTGCTAAAATAGTATGGCAAACTTTGCTACCGGAACAAAAACTCCAGGCAGCTCACCAACATTTTTTTGAAGCAGAACTTCAAGCTGTTGGAGCGGTCACACATTTACGCGTCAATATTTTTCCGGATGGCGGTTTGAGTCGCTTTCGTGTTTTCGGCATCAAGGCAGATTAAGCAACAAACTATTTCAAAAATTTAAAATATCACTTTCAATGAAAACTATTTTAAGTACCAAAAGGACCTCCGGAATTCTAAACCAACTTGCCGGAGCAAACCGAACTTTTGAAGAAAACTATCCTGGCACGTCTCTCCTGCGTCAACCTGTTCACACATTTTATGAAGGTGCGCATTTGTTTGAAGCGGATTCTGCAAAAGAAATTGGGAAACTCGCAAACAAAAGTCTTAATGATTTTGCGCCTAATTTTATATCTTTTGCAAAAGCGCTGGGTTTGAAAGACTCAGCCAGTTTAGCAACCAAAAAAGTAGAAATCGAAACGCTGCTTGCGCATGCGGAGAATAAAGGAATTGATCCGGAAAATGCTGCGACATGGCTGGCGTGGAGGGTTTACGCTCAAGTTAAGAAAAAGTTGGAACGGGAAGCGGTTGAAGATTTCCGGCTGGATTATGAAGACGGATTCGGAATTCGTCCGGACGATGAAGAAGATGCGGTGGCAGAACGAGGTGCTAAAGAAATGGCTTACGCATTGAAACAAGGCATTTTACCGCCTTTCGTCGGTATCCGGATTAAGCCGTTCAATTCAGAATTTGTGGAGCGTGCTGTGCGGACACTGGATATTTTTGTCAGTACATTGCTGGCGGAACTTGGCGGTGTTCTTCCGGAAAATTTTGTCGTGACTTTACCAAAAGTCGAAATTCCGGAACAAGCCGCTGCTATGGTCAAGGTGTTTGAAGTAATGGAAGCGGATTCTGTACTAAATTCCGGTGAGCTCAAAATGGAAATCATGATCGAAACCACTCAATCCATATTTAACGCAGACGGCGAAGTGACTGCCCGGAAAATCGCGAATGCCGCCGGGAATCGTTGTTTGGGAGCGCACTTTGGAATATACGATTACACCGCGTCCTGCGACTTGATTGCGGCTTACCAAACGATGGACAGTGAGGTTTGCGACTTTGCCCGTCAGGTGATGAAAGTTGCCTTTGGTGGTTCCGGAATTTTCCTTTCTGATGGCGCAACCAACATCATTCCGCAGGGGCCGCATAGAGGAGATAATCTTTCCGAATTGCAAAGTCGCGAAAATTTAGAAAACGTTCACCGTGCCTGGAAACTTTCTTACGGACATATCCGGCATTCGCTGGCAAACGGATTTTATCAAGGTTGGGATTTGCATCCGGCTCAAATCCCTGTACGGTTTGCGGCCAATGCGGCTTTTTTTCTAGAGCAATTACAGACATCCACCGTGCGTCTCCGTAATTTAGTGGAGCAGGCTTCAAAATCAACTTCTTCAGGTGAAATTTTTGATGACGCTGCAACCGGACAGGGATTGCTGAATTATTTTTTCCGTGCGCTAAACAGCGGCGCGATTGATCCGGAAGATGTGGAAAATACCGGTGTGACTGTAGAGGAAGTACAAGGCGGATCCTTCCGGAAGATCGTTGACACACGCCGGAATTAGGGGCAAACAGTTTGCCTGCCCCTATTCAGTTATTAGCGAATCAAATCATGATTCATTTTTCGGCAGCACCATATTCATTATCAATGCTGTCAATCCACCTGAAGTGATGGCTGATCCAAAAATTTGCTGAATCGCTTTTGGAGTTTGACTGAGAACTTCCGGTACAAAAGCAATTCCAAGCCCTATTCCCAGAGAGACGGCAATGATGAGGACTTCGCGTCTTCCCAATCGTCCCATTGAGGCAATAATATTCACGCCTGCCGCAGCCACTGTTCCAAACATAATTATCGTGGCTCCACCTAAAACCGGATTCGGAAGGGAGCGGAAGAAACCGCCGATTGCAGGAAACAAACCAAGTATCACAAGAAAAACCGCGAGATACATTCCCACAAATCGGCTGGCAACTCCGGTCATCTGAATCACACCATTGTTTTGACTGAAGGTCGTATTTGGAAAAGTGTTGAAAATCGCGGCTATTGCCGAATTAACACCATCTCCCAAAACTCCGCCTTTGATGCGTTGCATGTAGGTCTCTCCTTCAACAGGCTCTCCAGAGAGCATCGATGTTGCAGTCAAATCGCCTGTGGACTCAATTGTAGTGATGACATAAATGAAGGCCACTCCTAAAAAGGCAGTCCAGTTGAAAGCAAAACCGTATTTGAAAGGAATGGGAATACTGATCATATCTACTCCGGACATGTAGCCAAAATTTACTTTTCCCATATACCAGGCCACAAGATAGCCCACCAGAATTCCGCCCACAATCGAACCCATGCGGATCATCGGGTTTTTACTGCGGTTGAGGATCAAAACAACTACCAAAACCAGGACTCCTAATCCCAGGTTTTGAGCAGTTCCAAAAAACTCAGGTTTGTTATCCAATAACCATTTCCCGCCTGCCATGTCAGTAATTCCGACTTTGACCAGACTGAGGCCGATAAGCATCACCACGGTTCCAGTCACTATCGGGGTGATAATCCCTTTCAAAACATGGAGAAAGCGACTCAGCACGATTTCGATGAAAGCACCCACGAAACAAATCCCGAAAATGGTTGCCAAAATTTCATCAGGTCCACCGCCCTGTCCTTTGACAATAAAACCCGCGGTTAGAATTGCGCCCAAGAACGCAAAGCTCGTGCCCTGAACACTCAACAAACCGGAGCCGATTGGTCCAATTCGTTTGGCTTGGATGAAGGTTGCCACACCTGAAACAATCAGCGACATACTAATCAAATACGGGATTCGCTCACCCAATCCCAAAACTCCCCCGATTATGAGCGAAGGTGTAATGATGCCCACAATAATTGCGAGCAGATGCTGGAGCGCGGCATAAGCCGATTCAAGGGGCGGCGGCTTGTCTTCAAGGCCGTACACCAGTTCCAGCTTATCATTTCCTTGTTCCATATCTTCCTCCATGATTGATTATGAAAAAATGGCGCGTCAAACCAAACTCAACGAGCCGTGACAAATACTAAGCTTATCACAAAAAAGATTTGTGAAACAATAAAAAAATAAAGGAAATATTGAGAAATATCGCAAAAGTACTTAGCGGATAATCAAGCAACCGTTTCTAAATCCGGATTTTCACCACGGTTACGTCCGACCTTTGACATTGCTCTCCAAGCACCGTCTATTTTAACTTGAGCAACATCTGCTGTATAATCAGTTACTCGTGGGCCGTCATTGGCAAACAGAGAGGAACCGACCGCATAGATGTCAACCGGCACATCCAGTTTTTCAAAGCGTGAAATTTTTGCGGGGTTAAATCCTCCGGAAACCACTATCTTGACGCTCACGCACCATTTACGTGCACGCTCATTCCATTCCTGGGGCAAATTCCATTCTTTCCAGGCAGTGTCAACTGCATTCCGGACAATAAAGACGAGACGCGGATTGACACCCATGTCCAGTTCCGGTTCACCCAAAGGTGTTACCGAAACATCCCTAATTGAAGAACTGGTATCGAGACGTACCCCAAAAAGGTGGTAGCGCTGTGCCTCAGTTTCATCAGCTGAATCGATCAATTCACGGTAACGCGCAAACATGCGCTGCATTACAAGCAGTGAATCTTTGACAGAATCGTTGTTGAAATCAACGAGTGCAATGCGTGGAATTTCAGGTTCGCAAGCAGAGGCGAAAGCCATCATTGTCTCTGCGGTATCTCCAAAAAAACAAGCAATCGAGGCATGTGCTACCGTTCCTCCACCGGCGCCGCCCCACCAGTCACCTTGTGCATCCGTTGAAATATAAGGCCCGACACGAAGTTGATGATCCTGGTTGAAGCGCTGAACCGCGACATTATAGGCATAACCGTCCGCGGCCTGTACTTCATGCAAATCAAAACGTGCAGGAAAAAATAAAACCGGTTTCCCGCGTGCGGCCATCAGGGTTTCATAGACATTGGTTGCAACACGGCTGGAACGAGTGAGCAATCCAAGCGTTGGTGTTTCCAAAAGGGCAAAGTCCCGGTAACATCCGCGAACCCGAATTACGGGTTGAATTGACATGGGATCGCCATTGTAAGTGACTGTCGTTCCGTCATGCACCGCTTCAACTTTCAAACGATTCCAGGTGTTGACAAATTTACCATTTCCATTAAAATATCCGCTGCAATGCCTGAGCATAGTCAAGGCTTTGTCCACTCCGGCAACCACCACTTTCCCTGTGCGGCGAGTGAACCACTGCATTTCCACTTCCAGATTTCCTACTTCAGTTTTTGTCAGATCAACGTCTCCCAAACGTAAATTCTCTCCTTTAAATACATACCCCTGCTCCGCTAAAGTACTGAGCATCACACCGATATTTTCAAAGTATTTATCGGAATACCATCCACGGCGCATCCGCTTGACGTCAATTTTAAAGACATCATTTGTCAGACGCTCTCGATTAAAAATGGTCATAAACTATTTTTCAAAAGTGTTTTTTCTTGAACAAAATTAAAACTTGATGCATTCGTAAAATGTTGTCATTCCCGCGAAAGCGGGAATCCAGGAACATGTAAGTCAATTATACTTTTTGCGAATTCTTAAAACTTAGGCTGGCAAAACCAAAATAGTTTTTTTGAAATTTATCAATAAAATTTCCTTTACGTACCGTTTCCAATAATAACTATCCAACCTCAACGGGAGACCACATTTCCCAGCGTTCCAGAAATTCGAGCAAATGTTCTTTGCCCGGAAGAGTTCCTTCTGCACTGAGCAATTTCCGGACACGCTCCTGTTCTTCCGCATATTGCCGCCTATCAAAAAAACCACCAAAAAAAGCCATCCGTAACCATATCAGATACGTGCTTAGCGCGTCGCATTCGTTATAGGCAACAATTTCTGCTAAACGGCCTTCGAGCCACATTGGCGCGACCTCTTCTCCGCTTACGCCCAATTTCCCCGGGATGCCGCAAACGGTCGCCATTTCATTCAGCGAAGGATTTGATTTTCCGTAGGAACCCAGAATTTCAATCAAATCAATATGACCCTCACTGTTTCGGGCGTCAAAATAATCATATCCCAACCATGGTTTTTCAGGACGTTTCGCGAATTTTGCGGCTTGCACGCCTTTTGCGACAGCGCGCTGCAGGAGGATTTTCAGGTCAGCTTTAGCAGAATTGAAGCCAACCAATTGAGGTCTTTTCTGGCCAACCGCCTTAAGGAAACGTGACAAAATTTCGTACTCAGTGGTTTGTTTCGGATCCGCTGCATCATGTGGTAATGCCGTCAAGGACAAAGCGATTTCACCGCTTTCCTTGACTGTACGTACAACTGCGGCAATGGAGATTACGCGGCAAATGGTGGTTTTGAGGTAAGGCATTGGATTTTCTTCATCCGCGCCACCTTCTTCCCACATTTTCTGAATTACCTCTGCATCAGTTGTTTCTTCCGGAAGTTGAAAAATACGCTTTCCCGCTTCCGGATCCGGGACCCATTCCGCGTCAAAGGCCCAGACATCTTTGTTGACTGTTTTGAACATAATTCTTTCCTCTTGTTTAAGTGGAACGGCTTCCCAAGTCTAGCGTTTTGCACAGGTATTCACAATCTAAACTATGATAGTGCAGGGGTTGATGTCAAGAAAATGCAAGAGGAAATAATTTAGCGGTGACGTTGACTGAAGTGTTGATTTTTTGGATGGAAATAGTATTTACTGTCATATGGTTGATTGTCGTGAAAATGGAATGGTTGTTATACTAACTCTTGAGATGTTTAATTTCCAAATTATTCACATCATCTTCCAACTCTTTCAAACTCATTTCTCTGGAAATTTCTTTTTGTTCTATCTCGTAATTCTCATATTCTAATGCAGATTTAACAAGAGCTTTTTGATGGCTGATTTGCCCGGCGTGAGTCAAGAGTTCTTTGCCGTTAAGCTGTAGAATATCGTCAAGTTTGGTTGCCCAATCTTTCATATACATCGGTGTTTCTTGTTGCGCCATTGTTTCCGCAAATACCAGATATTGCTCAACTAATAAACCGAGCAATTTAATCTCATTTTCATTCAAATAATTCTTGGCTATGCTAACATCCTGCTTATTTATTTTTGCGGAGCTTTGTTTGTCAAAAGACTGCATCCCCAAAAGAGGAAGCGTAGCATCTACGCGACGATAAACCAGTTCCACTGCAGTTTGTTGACTGATCAGTCGGAATTTCCGACATACCTCTTTCTCATTGAGTTCCCTTTCTTGAAAGATGTTATTGACATGTTCCGTTATCGTGCTTCTGCCCTTGCCAAAAAGCATGGCCATTTGCTCCTGTGTCAACCAAACAGTTTCGTCCACCAAGTGAACATCAATCTTAATATTACCATCCGAATTTTTATAAATCAGCAGTTCGGATCGTGATTCAACATTTTGCATGATTACTCTATTTTGATTTTTGTGTCTCCTGTTTTCCTAGAAAATAAATTTGTATTGTTTTTCGATTTAGGGAACTAAAAAGTTCTGTTTTTTCGTTGTTTGCGTGTGAAGAATAAGGCGGGATAATTTAGTGTAGCAAATTATTGAATAATTATTCTACATTTACCCTTTCACTGTTAAGACTTGTTTCAGCGTATGTACGACCTCAACAAGATTACTTTGATTTTTCATTACTTGCTCAATGTCTTTATATGCGCCGGGGATTTCGTCAATCACTTGCTCATCTTTGCGGCATTCCACACCTTGAGTTTGTTGTATAAGGTCCTCGACAGAAAACCGTTTCCGCGCTTCGGTGCGGCTCATTTTCCTACCTGCGCCATGCGAACATGAGCAAAAAGATTCAGGATTTCCCTTGCCACGCACAATGTAGGAACGCGCACCCATTGAACCCGGAATGATTCCCAAATCCCCCTTCCGTGCCCGGATTGCCCCTTTGCGAGTAACCCAGCAATTTTTCCGGAAGTGATTTTCTTTGGCAACGTAATTGTGGTGACAGTTGATCGCCTCTTGCGTCAATTCAAAAGGCGGCAACTCCGGAACACTGCGCAAAGCCTCAATAACCAACAGCATCATTTGCCGGCGATTCTCCATCGCATATTCTTGCGCCCAGTCCACGGCTTGCATGTAGTCTTCAAAGTGTTCACATCCTTCTGGAAAATATGCCAAATTATGGTCGGGCAAATGAATAAACCATTGCTCCATATCACGCTTGGCCAGTGAAATAAAATAGTTGCCGATCTGGTTTCCTATGCCACGCGAACCGGAATGCAGCATAATCCAAAGTGCATCTGCTTCATCAAGACAAAGCTCAATAAAATGATTCCCACCGCCCAAAGAACCAAGTTGGCTTTGCCATTTGGCACCAATCGAAGGATGTTTTTCAAGAATGGGCAACAAGCCGCCTTCCATTTTTGCGACCGCATTTACTTTCCAGTGCTTTTCCTGATGTCCCGCCCTACCAACCGGAACCGCTTTTTCAATAGCTGACCGCATATTTTTCAAACTATCCGGAAGATCATTAGCCGTCAACGATAGCCGCACCGCATTCATTCCGCAACCGATGTCCACTCCCACCGCTGCGGGAATGATTGCGCCGTCCGTCGGAATGACCGCCCCAATAGTCGAACCCATTCCCACATGCGCATCCGGCATTGCCGCTACATGGCTATGAATAAAAGGCAACTGCGTCAACAAAGTCAACTGTTCCACCCCTCTCGGATCAATGTCATCTGTAAAAATCTTTGCAGGAACTCTTCCATCAGTGATCACTTTTTGGATTGGCATGTTGTCTCATTATTTCGTAGCTGATAGTTTGTTTGAAAAGAATGTGTAAAATCACACTTGTTACTTACACAAGTATTATGTTAAGTTTTATCGAAGCAATTTACTTCAAATTGAAATACATTGAACCTTTGGAGGTATATTATGCAAACCAATCAAGTCAGGGTAAGCCGTGAGCTTTTTGAATCTGCAAGAATGTTCGCAAAACCAAACACCCGTTCAATCAATCAGCAGATTGAATATTGGGCGAAGCTAGGACGTATCGGTGAAGCGAATCCGGAAATGTCCTTTACAGAAATCAAGATGTTGCTGGTGAATCTTGAACAAGCCAAGCAGGGAATGGCCGGCGAGTTTGTTCTTGATTCCAAGCTTAAAGATAAAGCAATGACCCATAAAAAGAAAAAACACCACGTAACCAAACATGTTAAAGAAGAAAGTTTATTGACTCTGTTATCGACTTTGAAGCCTTTAGATGTAAAATTTCCTGATGTGGATAAAGACCTTCTTTCTTTAGATAATATTTCGTTATGACTGGAACTTATCGCTATCTTTTAGACACAAATATTATTTCTGATTTGGTGCGCCATCCTCAAGGAACTGTTGCCGAACACATTGCGGTTAAAGGCGAAAAAAGAATTTGTACAAGTATTGTTGTCGCCGCGGAATTAAGATTTGGAATCATCAAACGGGATTCAAATCGACTCAAGTTGCAATTAGAATCTATACTTTCAAAAATTGAAATCCTACCTTTTCAATCTCCGGCAGATGAAAATTACGCCAATATTCGCCAACACTTGGAGGAAAACGGAAGACCTATCGGCCCAAATGATTTGCTGATTGCAGCTCATGCCCTTTCGTTAAACCTCATTTTAGTTAGCGCAAATCTGAAAGAATTCATACGTGTTCCAGGTTTGGTCGTTGAAAACTGGCTTGAATAACTCAAGCCGCATATTTCCGGATTTTCTGATATTCGCGCGTGTTTAGTTTTTTTGCTTTTTCTACGTCATAATGGCGTTGCAAATTGATGAAGTAGTTTTCGGAGACATCAAAGAACTTTGCTAAACGCAGTGCGGTATCAGGTGTAATGGAGCGCATGCCTTTGAGAATTTTGCCAAGGTTGGCGTTACTGATTCCGGTTTCTTTGCAAACACGATATGCGGTCAAGCCCATATCATCAATGACTTCTTTAAGCAGGATTCCGGGATGCGTGAATTCTAACGGTTTCATTTATACCTTCATGTTAGTGGTAATCGACCAATTCCAGATTTTGAACTTGGCCATCATATTCAAAGCAAAGCCGCCACCGTTGATTGACCCGGACACTAAATTGCCCCTGTCGCTCTCCCTTGAGAGCCTCGAAACGGTTTGACGGAGGAAACCGGAGTTTTTCATCTTCTATATATTTTTATTTATAACTTGTATCATCATACTCACTGTGAAAACTTGCCAATGCATCTCTTTTTTCTTCAAAATTATCCGTTCTGCTAATTGCCTTTTTCAGTAAAGCTCGCCAGCCGATGTCGCTGAAAGTTGCCGCATGAGGAGGAATTCTTTTTTTGTAAATATCGTATATCTCATGTTCTATTTGATACATGTAGTTAAAAACAAAAAAATCTTCCACACTTATCATTTCTGCTTCCATTTCTTCTCTGTTGTTATAAAATTCCAGCATACAATCTTGGAAATTTTTCAATTGTTCAATCCAACTTTCAACTCTGTCTTGTTCGGCTATTCGTTCAAGATTTGGATTTGATAAATAGTCATCGGGATAGCTAAGTCCTTCTCCCATATCATGTTGAAACACAGCTAAAGATGCCCCACTTCCAAGCACGTTACAGAGTCGACCGGCATCCCAATCACTCATATTTTCATCTGAAATAATGTCTTTATGATGATCGTTTAGCTCCAAATTGTTTGATTCCAAATAATCTACAAGCCAATCCAAGTATTCCTCATAATCTTCAGGATCAACAAAAGGACTTCCGTCTTTTTTTATTGGAAAAACAAAGTTTGAATACTCCGAAACCCAATATTCATAAACAGGTCTTCTCTCTTTTCCGGCGATGATCATATTCCTCTTTATCAATAGCATCACAATTCAAAAAGCTTCTCATTCCTGAAATGCTTGTCTCAGAAATAACCAATGAATTCCTCGACTTCAAACCAACCCTTCAGGGTGAAAAGCGTTTACAATTGAAGCCGTTCTCCTAGATCCTGAGTCTACGCTCCTTTTCACCCTGAATGAGAAGAAGGATACTTTACAGTATCACTACCATCATTCTCAAGATGTAATCTCGCTGAAATAATCTGCCTGGTATACACAGAATTGACTGCAACATTGACAAGACACCTAACTTGTCTTAGATTGGTCAACAGATTATTTTGAATAAAACTTTCCATATTTTTTCAGGCAGCAATCAATTTGAAGTAAAAACCAAACTCCATGAATCTCAGCATAACTATCATCGGACACAATGAAGTTGAACATTTGCGGGAATTACTGCCGCAATTAAAGTGGGCCCATGAAATCGTGTATGTGGACTGCGAAAGTCATGATGGTTCCCTGGAAGTCGCGCGGGAGCTGGGCTGCCGTGTTTTTTCGCGTCCGAACAATACCAACCTGAATGTCAACAAAAGTTATGCGATGGAACAGGCAAATGGGGATTGGGTTTTTTATGTAGATCCGGATGAGCGGATTCCGGAAATTTTGGCTGCGGAAATCGAAGCAGTAATAAAAGTTACGACAAACGCGGCTTTTAAACTCAACCGCCGCAACCATTATTTTGGAAACTGGCTACGTTACGGAAGTCAATATCCGGACACGCAGTTACGTTTATTCCGGAAAGATTCCGCGCAATTTCCAAATCAGCACGTACATGAAAAATTGGTTGTTGAAGGCAGCATCGGCAAATTAAACAATGATATGCTGCACTTTCCCTACCGGAACATCAGCCAGTTTTTAAGCAAGTTTGATTTCTATACCGGAGTTGAGGCGGGTTATCTGCGGGATTCCGGGGTGCAGATTACTGCCGGAAATACTCTGCGCTTTTTAGTGCTCAAACCGTTTCCACGTTTCTTGCGGCGTTATCTGCTAAAAGGCGGATTTCGCGACGGTTTGCCCGGCTTGTTCTGTGCGATTTTTGACGCACTGAATTTTGTTGTGCGCTACTTCAAACTCTGGGAAATGACACGGAATACTCCGGATGGCTCAAACCAACAATGAATTCATTAAAGGAGAATCACCTTTGGATTAAAATTTAAAACATGGAATTGTAAATGATATTATTCAACACCTACGGAGTTGGATTCCGGTTCGTTTTTGTTTTTATAAATATGGGACTCCTACAGAGTCAATACAATGATGCGTCAAAACAATGAATTGCTGGAAGATAAATCCCATAGGGATTACATATTTATAGCATCGAACAAAACCTCCAATGAATTCATTAAAGGAGAATCCCGTAGGGATTGCATATTGATAGCATCGAATATTCCGCCTAAATCTAACTCCGTCGGAGTTCAACAAAGGGGGTCATAAATGGCAAACACATTTTCTCAAATTTATATTCAAATTGTTTTTTCTACGCAAAACAGACAAAACCTAATCAACAAAGAAATAAAAAATGAGATTTATAAATATATCACGGGAATTGTCCAAAACAAAAACCATAAACTCATTACAATAAATGGAATGCCTGATCATATTCACATTTTTACTGGACTAAAGCCAAAAGAATCCATTTCCGATTTGGTGCGGGATATAAAAAAGGATTCATCAAAATTCATAAATTCAAAAAATTGGATTCGTGGAAAATTTAATTGGCAAGAAGGTTTTGGAGCATTTTCGTATGGACATTCTCAAATTGACAATGTGTGTCAATATATACAAAATCAAGAAATCCGCCATAAAACACAAACATTCAAGGAAGAATATTTAAACTTTCTTAAAAAATTTGAAATTGATTATAATGAACACTATGTATTTGATTAAGCAAAGGAATCTATATTCAACACCTACGGCCTTGGCTTTTAATTATCAATAGGCTCTATAAATATGGGACTCCTACAGAGTCAATACAATGATTTGACAAAACAATGAATTGATGGAAAATAAATTCCGTAGGATTATAATTTAAAAATTGAAATAAAATGACATCATTTTGGCGAGGCGCCGTTCTGGAGGAAATTCAGCATCCAGTTTGTTATTTGCTGAGGCTGGATGGATTGTTCCAGTGACTTGATTCCTGCCGCAAAAATTTTTGGCCCCAGAATTTGTTTCCTGAGATGCAGCAATACTTTGGAGTAGGCTTTCTGAAATTCCGGATGTCCCTGAAATGTCAGGATATGATTCTCTATCCGGAAAGCGGCCATGGGGCAAAAATCACTTTTTGCAATCAATTCGGCATTTTCCGGAAGTTCTGTAACTTGATCCTGGTGACTGGCCAAAAGTGGGAATTGTTCCATTGGAGGTTCAGTCCAGGCTTGGGCGGAAACCGTTTGGTAGTTCTGCACTCCGACCCCCCAGCCTTGTTCTACAGCTTCCGATTTTCCGCCAAGCGCTCTGGCGACCATCTGGTGTCCAAAGCAAATTCCCAGCAAGGGGTGCTTCTTCTTGTGCAATTCAACCACATACTTTTCCAATTTTCGAATCCACGGTTCATTGTCATAGACACTTAAACGGCTTCCGGTCATCAAATAGGCGTCACACTCCTCTGGAGTTTGAGGATATTGCTCAATCTGCACATCATAAACCGCAAATTCCAATTCCGGATCAATGCTTTGAAAGAGTGAGATAAACATTCCCGGATAGTTTCCGTGTTCCGCCCGAAAATTTTCATTTGTTGAATCGCATTGCAGAATCCCAATTTTCATAAAACGGTTTGGAGTTGTGGTAAAACTTAAATAATCTCCTTCTTTTCAAAATATTGAAGCAGCAGTTTGTTGAATAATTCCATGTCACGATAATCAATTTCACCGATAACTGCAATCCTGAAAGTATCCTGTTTGGCTCCTTTTCCGGGATAAATCGTGATGTCGTTTTCGTAAAAATAATCATGCATCTCCATAAAATCATAACCCGCTGCATTTGGTTCTACAATTGCGGTCAACAACTTTGAATGTTGTGATTTAGGCAAAAGGAGTTCCAAGCCAACTTTTTCAAGACCATCAAGTAAAGTCTCATAAGACTTGAAATAGCGCGCGGTGCGTCCGGCTTGTGTTTCCACAAAAAACTCATCCAGTGCCTGATTGAGCGCATAAACAGTTTGCACAGGCGGTGTAAACTGAAATTGTCCTGTTTTTTCAATATAACTGTGATTACCCCACAGATTAAGGTACAAATTACGTGGTGGAATTTCCGCAGTTTTGGCAAGTTTTTCTTTGTTTGCAATCACAAAACTTGTACCCGCCATTCCCTGGATACACTTGTTTGAGGAGGATATTAAGTAATCAATCGGCAGTTCGCGCATGTCAATCGGTAATCCCGCATAAGAGGACATTGCATCCACAATTGAATCGATTTCATATTTCCGGCAAAGTTCCAGCAGTTCCGGAAGTGGATTGAGCATTCCGGTGGTTGTTTCATGATGCACAAAAGCAAAATGAGTCAGTTCACGGTCTTCCTTAAAAATTGCTTCCACGGCATCCACATCCGGATAATCGCCCCAGACCAACCGATGTGTACGGTACGGAATTCCATAAGCCTGAATTATTGTTTCGGCTCGTTTGCCATAAGCACCATTATCGAGAATTAAAATTTTTCCCTGCGGTGAAACTACCGAACTTAAACACGCTTCGACTCCGGCGGTTCCGGAACCGGTGAAAATGACGGAGGTGTGTGTTGATTCACCATTGACTACCCGCACTACTTTGTTGAGAACAGCTTGGGTCAAATCACCAAATTCCTGTTCGCGTGGACAAATGTCCGGAACCATCAAGGCTTGTTTGACACTGTCCGTCGTGGTGGCTGGTCCGGGATTGAGGAGAATATTGCGTTTCATGGGAAAACCGTTTTAAGTGTTAAGACAAAATGTGGGTTCAATTTTAAAAACTGCTCATTTTACAATTTTTTATGCTATCTGTAAAATGCAAAAAAACAATCCTTTCAATTGATTTTATCAATAGAAACCGCTTTTCATTGCTGATGTTGATTGACAGTATTCCCCTTTTTCGTTTATTTTAGAAGTAACAGGATTAATTCTAATCAACCTTTCAGGAATAAAGCTTTCACATAAGTCTAAATTTTTGGTTTATCATTAGACTGAATGGAGCAATCTTAAAATTTTTGTAGTAGTTTTTGCAAGATTTCTCGCAGCGTAAGCAAAGACATAGTTTTTGAATTTTCACAACAGCATCAATTCATCTCTTATTTTTATTATCAGAAAATGAAAACAAACACAAACATGGACATTTCGGTGGAAGTCCAGCAAGCACTAAAAACAGCACAGCCGGTTGTTGCGCTGGAATCAACAATCATTTCGCACGGAATGCCCTTTCCGCAAAATCTGGAAACAGCAAATGCGGTGGAAAATATCATTCGCGCAGCAGGCGCTGTTCCTGCCACAATCGCCATCTTGGAAGGGCGGATTAAGATTGGGCTGAGTCAGCATGAACTCAAGCAATTTGCTCAGCAGGATTCTCAAATTAAAGTCAGCCGCCGTGATTTACCGCTGGTACTTTCGCAAAAACAAAGTGGCGGAACAACAGTAGCGGCAACCATGATTTGTGCTGGATTAGCCGGAATTTCTGTTTTTGTGACAGGCGGAATTGGCGGGGTACACCGTGAAAACGAAAAAACTATGGACATTTCAGCCGACCTGATGGAGTTAGCACAAACCAATGTTGCTGTCGTTTGCGCAGGAATAAAATCTATTCTCGATATTCCACGTACCCTTGAATTTTTGGAAACCCAGGGGGTGCCCGTAATTGGTTTTAAAACGGATGAATTTCCTGCTTTTTATACACCTTCAAGCGGATCTAAAGTGCATTCGCGTTTGGACACGCCTGAAGAAATTGCACGCTGCATGAAAATTAAATGGGAGCTTGGATTGTCTGGAGGAATCGTGATTGGCAATCCTGTAAAACAGGAAGATGCCATGGATGACACACTAATTGAAGAAGCAATTACAGCAGCGCTGAAAGAAGCAAACGAAAATAAAATTGAAGGCAAAGACGTGACTCCGTTTTTACTGGAGCGCATCAATCAACTGACTGAAGGGAAAAGCCTTGAGAGCAACATTGCCCTGGTCTGTAATAACGCGCGGCTAGGAGCAAAAATTGCTGTTGCTTTTCAAGCTCAACTTTGATCCATCTGCGAAACCTGGGTTTTTAATTCGGAAACGGCCAGTTCAACCAGTGAAGCGGCAATTGATTTTTCTAATGCTTTCTGGACTGAACTTGAGACAATTTCCTTCAACTCTTTTTCTGTAAACCTGTAACTTTCGCTTTTTTCAAAGTCTTCATCGTCCTCATCCAAATTGTCGAAAACAATTCCGTCTATTTCCGACTGCCCCGCGGCATTTTCGGAAAACCCTGTTTCCCGGTCAAAACCCATAAAAGCATCTTCAGCTTCACCCCAACTGTCAAACACTTCTTCACCAAGGTGAACTGAAATGTCGGAAAATTCTTCTGTTTCAAATTCAGCACCTTCCTCAACCAAATCGTCAATTCCAGCAATCACTGCTTCTTCAAGTTCTACTACTATCTCATCTTTAGAAAAGTCTTCTGCATCTGAACCATCATCATCTTCAAGCAGGTCGCCAAGTTCTTCTACCATAAAATCAGCCAGATGTTCCTCAGAATCTTCTTCTGCCTCAGGACTTCCTTCTGCCGAAATACTTTCAGTTTCAAATTCTTCTATTGCCAGTTCATCTTCAAACTCTGCTTCTTCAACTTCAAATTCTGTTTCTTCGGACTCAAGAGCTTCCATTTGCTCACTCAAGTCCTCAAGTTCTCCTAAGGCGCTTTCAGCGGAGTTTTGTTGCCCCTGCAAACTATCCTGAACCATTGTATTTATTTCAGCATCTTCCTTAGTCACAACAAATGTTTCCTCAAATTCTTCGCTCGAAGTTTCAAAAATGAATTCCTCCACATCCTCAACATCCGTATCATCTCCAACTTCCTGCTCCACTGAATCGGTCAAAAGGAAATTGTCAGCTGAACTTTCTTCTTCAAGACTCATTTCCGAAATATCCTGTTCCAGTTCGTAATTATCCATGTCCTGCAACATATCTACTGTGTCTTCACCAACATCAAATTCCCCAACAGGAAGCTCTGTTTTCACCTCAAATGAAGCAAGATTTTTAGGATATTCAGGTTGAAAATCTGCTTGATCCAAACTGATATCAGTCAATCCTTCTCTGAGTGTCTGATCCAAGTCCGGAGGATTCGACCAGATATCACCAGGCTCCTCAAAATCATTCTGCTCAAGGTCAATCTCTGTCAACCCCGCACGCAATTGTTGTTCTGCTTCTTCCTGCTGATCCTTCGGTGGGCTTTCAGAGAGCTGGTTTTCAGAAAGTCGGATTTCAGCAAATTGATCTTCCAAACCTGAATTTTTTAGTTGTTCCAATCCATTTGTAGAGGAAGCAATATCTTCCGGAACGGTTTGTTTTTCAGCAACTTCTGAATCGATTTCCAGCTCATCTTCATCAAGACTTAGCTCAAATTCGAAACCGTCTTCCATATCGAGTTCAGCCTCCGGAATTTCTTCCAGCACATCAACTGCAATTTCGTCATCCGAAATTTCTTCCAGGGAATCATCGGCCATTTCGTTTTCAGCCAACGCCAATTTTTCCTTTCCTATTACATTTTCCGGTTGAGCTTGAGCAACCATAATATTTTCCAGCACCATTGAATCCATTTCACTGGCTGGTACAGAGGCAATTCCCGATACATTCGTGCTTTGCTCAAATGCATCCATTTTCTGAAACTCTCCCTCAACTGTTGAATTGGACGACACTTTAGCCTGTTTTATTTCTTTTAATTGGTTGTCAATTGTACTCATATCAAGCATGAAGTCTTCATCATCTTTGTCCGGCCCAGTGCCAAAGTTTTCATCCAAAGTTATAAAAGGGCTTAGCTGTTGCTTAAGTTTTGATGCTTCAAATGGTTTTCGAAGAAATCCGTTTATGCCAAGTTCTGCAAGTAAAACCTCGTCGAGCTCGTCTTTTGCGTTTGCAAGCAA
>JAESQU010000066.1 GCA_016764995.1 SAR324 cluster bacterium
ATCTGTGTACAAATCAATTAGGTTTTTGCCCATGATGACTCTTTTGGATGATGAATTATTCAAAAACTTTTAACCAAAAGAATCTCAGCAAGCAAGACCCGTGCACGTAACTTCAGTTAATATAACTCAATTTCCTGAAATATCAGCATATTTTTGATAAAATATATGATTATTCATATAATGTATAATATACTGATATAGCTATATAATATTTAATTAGATATATATAAAATCAAAAAAAAGCATATAAAATCAATTATTTTGTATTTAAGTGCTTGCATTGCCTTGTGATTTAACATATAACAAATCAGACAATATTTTGCCTAGATGATTTATTGGCACTACTGATCATTAAATAGCTAATATTTTTCACATGGATGTGTAAAATTTTAGTGATCTTATAATGGAAACCCTCCAGCGCTTTTTTATGCAGAATGGATAACATGATTCATACTCTTAATAAAGTCACGCTCAGAAACCAGCATAAAGTCCCAAGAAAAATTAAATCCCCCAGAGCCTCACTTGCCTCCAAAAGTACATTAAAACAAGACAGACCGGAAAAAAAGCTGAATGAATCCATGCTAAAAAAGTCTCATTTTGGATTGCTTGCCATTTTTATATTTGCGGTCACATACTACTTCAGTTCATTTCTCCCCCTCTCTTCCCTCAGCACTCCCTCTCTGCCGCTAAAAACACTGCATGAACTCAATCTCCTGGCGGAAAATGTCAGTGGGTTGATGACAGAAGGCAGTGAAAGTTCAGCTGAAATTGAGCAATTATTGTCTCAAAAATATAATGGCGTTACTCAGTTGAAATTTCGTAGTCAGGAAGAACGTGCTGAGCATGACAATCATGCGGAAAATTACGAGTCCGAATTCCTGACTCAGCTTGGAAACAAGGTATCATTCCAGATTCCGGTTGGTAAAGATGGGAATCAGGGTATTTTGGTAGTCACACAAGATATTTCACCTCTTGCGAAAAAACCTTTTTGGATACGTTTATTGATTAGCGGAAGTGTAGCGCTGTTGATAGTTGCTTTGTTGGTTTACAGACAAACTAGACTCATTACGGATCAGGTTGATGTTCTATGTCAGCACTTTGTTAAATATAGACGTGAAAATGAAACAGGAGATTTATATAGTCCACAAACATCTGAAGCCAGAACTTTGATTGGACAACGTATCGGAGTTCTAGAAGAACTTTGGACACGTTTTCAATCTATGCAGGATGAATTAGCTCAAAATGTGGAAGAACTGGAAGACTCAAAAGAGCAATTGGAGCAAACAGTAACCGACCTGCAACTGGCAAAAAAGAAGGAGCGCCGCCTGGTTGAGCTTGGAAATACTGTGGCGGAATTTGGACATGATATCCGGAACGCGAACGGCTCTATCTCAAGTTTTGCAACTTTGCTGATAAAAATTCTGGACAAGGATAGAATTCAGGCAATGGAGGTGGTTCAAGCTTTGACATACATCCGGAGGATCAAAAACTCTTCAAATAATGTTACCGGACTCACCACAGATATTCTGGATTTTGCTGCGGGCAGAATGGAGATTCGTCCAGAAATATATCAGCTTGACGAGTTTCAGGAGCAAATTGAATCTCAGCTGGGTTTTATCGATGATTTCCCTTTGCTTTATCGTGTTCCTGCAGGACAGCCTGCTTTCCTGCTTAGATTTGACGGGCGGAAAATAATCCGTGTGATAGTGAATCTGGTAAAAAACGCGTGGGAAAAATTCCAGGATTCACCTGATACCAAAGACGGTAAACCTGCGCAGATTGAAGTCCGGTTTATTCCACAAGAAATGCGGGAATTAAAAATTCAAATTGTCGATAATGGAAGTCCAATTCCTGATTCGATTATTGCAAATATGTTTCAGTCATATCATACGGAAGGTAAAGAAATGGGAACAGGTTTGGGACTGTCGATAGGAAAGCAACTTATTGAAGCGCATGGTGGAACAATTCGTGGATGCAACCTGCTGGACAACCGCGGAGTTGTTTTTGAAATCATTCTTCCGGACTGCGTAATTCCCGCGCCATCACGCACCGTAGAGAAACAAAATGATTCATTCTCTCTGAGCGCCTGATTACCTAAATCCGGAAATGATGCTTGCATTATCCGGAAAATTATCCCGCCTTTTACTCAATCTGGATTCACCCACTTGATTACTTCGTTTGATTGAATACAGGAATAATTGAGGCTGGAAGAAGCATGTTGTTCTTCCAGTAGCATGTAATCTAAATCGTACATAAACGAACGTACTGCCTGATCAACAGATTCTTCAAATTCTTTAGACTGAACACGTTTCTGTAGTTTAGTATCAATGTTTTGCTGAAACATTTTTAAATCCTTCCAATAATAGTCTGAGAAAAAGTCCGCATTTCTTAAATCACCTTTCAGGTAAATCATCTTTACGAACCCAACATATACTCTTGCATTCATCATCGGCAGAATCGGAATAATCTTGAGTGAAAAACAGCTTATCTTCAAAAGGCAGGTTTCTTGCGGGTTGAGCAAATTTGGCCAAAATTAAAAACCTGTCTTGTCTTACAAGAAAGCCGGAGGAAGACTCAAAAGGTTCTATTCAACTTTGTCAGAGACTTGAAATTCAGGCTTAAGATTGTCATAATATATTGTAGTTTTTTAATATTCATTTAATTTTAAAGTAGAAATATTTAATGAAAATATTATGTTTAGCCGCAGCAGTTCTAACGTGGCCGTTGATTCCGTTTGGGGCTTATGTCCGCTTGAATAACGCAGGGCTTTCTTGTCCAGACTGGCCGCTTTGTTATGGTCAGTTTTTTCCTCCTCCGGGTTTTGAGATTGCACTGGAAACAGGTCACAGATTTGTGGCAACTCTTTTGGGAATTATAATTATTGCAATCACTATTATCGCATTTCGGCAAGCAGCATATTTCAAGCATCAAAAAATTGCCGTTATCAGTCTGATTATTGTTTGTATTCAGGGAATTCTAGGTGCATTGACGGTAACAATGGTTCTCTGGCCTCCGATTGTAACACTACACCTGATTGGCGGAAATCTGTTGTTTGGAATACTTGTTTATTTGGCTAGAGTAACTTTTAATAAGACCGAGGAGAATTCTGTATCAGAAACAGAAATTCCCGGAAATCCACTGAAAGGCTTAGCTCAGGTTCATAGACACCTGTTTTGGATGCTGGCTGTGCTTTTAATTATAATTACTTCAGGAGGTTATAACAGTACGACTTCTTCCGGAAATCATTGTGAGGCTTTTCCTGGATGTCATGAAGGAAGTGCCGTCTCATTTGGAATGAGCGGAACGGATATCTCTGCCTGGTCAGGACTCAAGGGGCACATTCTACCACCGGCGCCCGCCGAATTTCAGGGTCGGTTTTTTCCTCAATATGAAAACGAATGGATCCACATGCTCCATCGCTTTATTGCTCTGAGCGGTGGAATGGCGCTAATGATAATGGCATGGGTCTGGCTGAAAAACAGACACGGTTATCAGCTAATTGGACTCAGTATTGTTTTACTTATTTTACTGGAAATTGGTGTCGGAATTACTAACGCGGTTTTCCGTGTTCCTCAGCCAATTTCTGCACTTCACACTGCAATTGCCGCGACCTTGACAGGTATTTTGTTTTATGTCTTTGCGGAAGTTCACCTTAAAAAGCCTAAAATATGAAAATTTACTTTTCCACCCGATTTGCTCTTAGCTCAATTATAGTTGTTTCCGCAGGAATATTATTTTTTCTGTTTTGGTTAATTTACTTTCGAGAACCCGCAACAGTCGAAAATTCCCTTGACCTGACATTTCTTCCTCCAGTCAACGCTTTGCTAAACTCTCTGAGCGCTACATGTCTTGTATTGGGGTTTCTGGCAATCAGGAAAGGTAACCGCAAGCGTCATCTTAAATTTATGCTGAGTGCTTTAACTTTTTCTTTTTTATTTTTAATCAGCTATCTCACCTATCATTTTTTTCATGGCGACACGTCATTTCAGGGTGAAGGCTGGATGCGGCCGCTATATTTCTTTATTTTGATTTCACACATACTACTTTCAGCAGTGGTTTTGCCGTTGGTAATGACCACAGTCTATTTTGCGGCAACCGGTAATTTTAACAGACATCCTAAAATTGCCAGGATTACACTCCCGCTCTGGTTGTATGTATCAGTTACAGGAGTGCTGGTTTACCTGATGCTGTACCACGTATGAAGTCACCGGTGGAATTGAGCGGATCGAGAATTTGCTGAGGAGGGAGATGAACACGTGATTCGACTCTTGAATCACATTGAGTTTTGTGTTGACTCCTTATAGGCATATTGAAACGCTGGGCTTGGTGAAAGTTGTTTTAGTGGAGTCCAGTTTTCGCTGATTATCTTAAGACCATCTTCTTCAATGACGAGAAAGAGGTGCTTGAAGCCGACATCGTTGAGCGCGGAAGATGTATAGGTTTGGACGAAACGAATGTGGTAAATATTCTTACTCTTTAGCACAGAAAGATCATTTATAAGAATTCGACGTCGTGAGTTTTGAGAATTAACATTTAGTTTATGTTTCCGCCAACTGTTGAAATTCCACTTCTCAGTGATAAAATTTTCTGAATAGAATGACAAGTAATTTTCAATATCATTTGCTTCCCAGGCACGTCTCCAGGATTCAATAGTTCCCAATAATAATTGTTGCTCCCGTGCAATTTCTTCACTCGGAGAAAATGACACCTTTTCTTCAATAATTACAGGAGTATCCCCCAATTCAACAGAGCGTGTCAGTTCAAGGAAGTTTTTATTGCTGACAGAAATACAACCCCGAGTTGGGATGGGATTTCCTTTTGTGGTTCCATGAATCCAGATTCCATTCCCTTCCTTTCGTTCAATCACTTGATCAAAATAATTTGGGTAACTGACTTCAAACGCACCCGTGCCAT
This sequence comes from SAR324 cluster bacterium, assembly GCA_016764995.1. GTDB lineage: Bacteria > SAR324 > SAR324 > SAR324 > NAC60-12 > Arctic96AD-7. The sequence continues at coordinate 4,915 of JAESQU010000066.1, forward strand.
ATACATTCGCTCCGTTTCCATAATACTGCGCTAGTTCCCAACCTGCCCAAGCCTGATTCAGCCGGTAAATTCCGATTGGTGTTTTGAGATCTCCTTCTCGGAATTTATCACCATAAACCTTGCCTGTGGTACAGGGGAAAACCTGGTGCATTTTCCATGATTCCTGAAATTTATAAACCATCAGCCGACATGCTGACTTGTCAATTACCACTACCGCGGATCCCGGATAGTCATTAAAAATAAGTCCGGATGGACGCAGTTCACCGGCATAAAGGGAAAAAATACTGAAAAAGTAAACTGCTATAAAAAAAGTGATTTTGCCGGAACTGAAACGAATATTCATGAAACAGGAAGAGTACAAAATATTATTGAACTTTTTGGTACTGACGATAGAGCCAATAGCCAATAGAGGCAAGCATTACAAACGGAAGCAAAGTAAGAAAAATTGTAGTGACATAAAATGCCTCCAAGGTTTCCTCTGTTCCGGAAAAACAAACGGCACAAGCCTGTACAATTCCAGGCGCAAGGATAAAATTCAAGAAAAGCAGAAAATGAACCAATTGCTTTTTACGCATAAAATAGGGCTGGATCAGGTTTTTTTAAATGACAAATTTTGTCATGTCAGATAAACCAACACATACAGAATGGGCCAGACACAGACAACGAAATACCACAAGAGTTGGAATGGAAATAGCCCTTCAGGCGTGACTGGATTCTCATCAGCTCCCAAACGATTCCAGGCATAAATCAACGCAGCCAATGTACCAACCACATGAAAGCCGTGTGCGCCAATAATCAAATAGAACAAACCGCCGTACACGCTGGATGATACAGTCAATCCGAACTTAATTAGCTGCAACCACTCATAACCTTGAGATATTAAAAAGAAAGCACCGAGCAAGATGGAAATTCCCAGCCATCGGCGCCCCTTCTGGATATTATTTTTTTGGAGCAGTGCGCGCGAGTAGCCCATTAACAACCCACTGGCCAATAGAACCACAGTGTTGAAGGCAGTTGTTTCTACAGGTAATCTTGGTTGTCCCCATGGAGGCCACTCTTCCAGTCCGGCACGGATCACCAAGTATGCACTGATGAGTGCCGCAAAAAACATGGTTTCGGTAACCATGAAAATCAGCATACCTACCACACCGTTTGAAACCGGTGATTTGGCACGCTTAGGCTGACTAGGCAAAGAAACTTCTGCTGTGGCAAATAAAACAGACTGGCTGGAAGAAGTTTTCACAAGCGCTGCTCAACACATGATTTGTCCGCGATACAATCTATCCATTGATCTCCCTCTGTCATCATTATATCAGGTGCAACTCCGAAAAAGAAAACACCAAGCATACAAATGGACATTAGGAGTAAAAACCAAATGATTTTTTTTTCAAACTTGAGGTGCATAAAGTTAGCCGCAACCAGGAAAGCTTTGACAATGGCAATTCCAAAGGCTGTGATAATGGTTAGTGTTGGAATTTCGAGCATTGGTCCTGCAACGCTGAGTGCCAACAATACAAGAAGCCAAATCCATATTTTTACATAATTGGGATGTGCGTACGCTTCACTCATAATACGACCTGTAACGAAGAGTTTATCATTTTAGAAATTTGCGATATACAAAAGAGGAAATAAGAAGATCCAGATCAGATCAACAAAGTGCCAGTAAATACCGATCAATTCAACACGTTGATAATTGTGGCCTTTACGGATATCAAAAGAAATGAGCGCCATTATGACCATTCCGCCGATGACGTGTAATGCGTGTAAGCCCGTCATTGTGTAATAGAAAGACCAAAATAAATTTTCCGTAATTATGTGACCATTAATAATTTTACCTGTGTATTCATAAGCTTTTACCCCTAAAAAAACAAATCCTCCACCAATTGTGTACCAAATATAGAGGAATGACTTTTCGCGATCACCTTTTTCGATTGCGGCATGTGCCAGTACGACGGTCAAACTTGAAGTAAGCAGTACAAAGGTGTTGACTGCTCCGGCGGTTAAACTCGTAAGTGAAGCGTCTTCAAACCCAGGAGTTCCATTCAGCTTAAAAAGTACAAAGCAGGCAATTAATCCACCGAAAATAAAAATTTCTGAAGCCATCAGCCACCAAACCGCTAAACGACCGGTGGGAACTCCTGTAGCACTGCGGTGTGTTGCAATAGGACCATGCATCGACATTTTCAAATCCTTTTTATGAGTTAACAAATAAACAGGAACATTTAACGCTCCTGTTATTTTATGAACGTATCAGCTTTCTTCCGGTGGTTCGTTTTGTGGCCAGTAATCCATTTCACGTCCAGGTACACTGTATTCATAAGCCCCACGGTAAACTGTCGGCAGAGTCTTGAAATTACCATGCGGTGGAGGAGATGGTGTTGACCATTCCAGGGTATTGGCATTCCAGGGATTATCAGGAGCTTTTTTACCTTTGAACATGCTTACAAAAAAGTTATAGATGAAAACCAACTGAAAGCACAACATGACTATTAAGCTGACTGTGGCAAAAATCCGAATGTTCTGTAATTCCTGTGTTGCCAGATCCGGAAAGTGATTATAGTTGTAAATACGCCTGTGCTGCCCTGCCAAACCCAGAAAGAAAAGAGGCAGGAAAATACAGTTGAATGGTATGAACGTGCCCCAAAAATGAATTTTACCAAGAGTATCATTCATCATCCTCCCAAACATTTTCGGAAACCAAAAAGTGATCGCGGCAAACATGCCTATGATCGTTATTGGAAAAAACGTGTAATGGAAGTGCGCCAGTACAAAGTATGAGTCATGAAAATATACATCCAGGGCACTTGCTCCCAAATAAATTCCCGTCACTCCGCCAATCAAAAATGCCGCTATAAAGCTTAAAGCCCAAAGCATGGGTGTCTTGAGCTCAATCGAACCTCCGTAGAGGGTGGCGATGTAGCTGAACATCATTTCCGCAAGGGGAATTGAAATCAAGACTGTCGTCACAACGAACACGTTGGCCATACGTGGGTCTATGCCTGCGATGAACTGATGGTGTGCCCATACGACGAAGGAAAGACCACCTGTCGCGAATGCTGTGTATAGCACTGTTTTATAACCGAACAACTTTTTTCGGGAAAAAACGGTGATGATATCAGCCACAATACCCAAGGTTGGAAGCAACACCACATATACTTCCGGATGGCCAAAAAACCAAAACAAATGTTGCCACAACAGCGGATCTCCACCACCGGACGGCAGGAAAAATGAAGTGCCGATTCTTTGATCCATGAACAACATCACGGCACCAGCAATTAGCGGCCCAACAGATGCCATAAATAAAATGACTGCTAATACAATGAACCAGACGGCAATCGGAATGTCCATCATTTTCATCCCCGGCGCACGTGCGTTCATTGTGGTCGTTACAAAATTGATTCCGCCTAACAAAAAGGAAACAAACTCTAAAGCAACAGCAAGAACCCATAAAGACGCCCCCCAGTCGGTGAGACTGTATTCCGCCACCGAAGAAAGTGGAGGATAAGCCGTCCAGGCTCCCCCAAAACCTCCTCCTTTGACAAAGAAGGAAAGGATCAAAACCAACGTGCTGGCAAGAAAAATCTGATATGACAAGCGGTTCAATCGAGGAAAGACCATATCATCACAACCGATCATCAATGGAATTATGTAGTTGCCGAATCCCGCAATCAGCACGGGCATTGCCACCCAGAAGATCATGATGGTTCCGTGATTCGTGACTAGCATATTATACTCTCCCGGGCCTACCAGACCATAGAGAGGCACCAATTCTCCTGGAAAGGCAAGTTGCATCCTGAATGCGTAAGCAAAATACCCACCGATAACCGCCATTATCATACCCGTGAAAATGTATTGCATCGCAATGATTTTATGATCCGTTGGGAGGATGTATTTGTATAAAAAACTCAATTCTTCATGATGTTCCGCATTAGTGTCTGTTTGGACTGCGGTAGCTGCTTGGCTCATTGTTTTCCTCTTAACTTAAAAAGACTAAAAAATACTGGCTAAAAGCACAGCAAAAGAATCCTCATCGTCAACTTGGGAGGTATAAGATGGTAATGGGGTCTTGGTTCCCATCCGTTTCTGGTAATGGCTCTCATAGGTACCGTTTTGAATCTGAGCCATGGTTGTATTGTAACTTTCTTCAGAATGGACTGTCACTGCCGCACCCATGATTCCATGACCATACCCGCACATTTCAGCACATTGGAGGTCATAGGTTCCAATTTTGGTAGGTTTAAACCACCCGCTGATTGTCCTGCCGGGTACAGCATCCTGTCGCAAGCGAAAAGCCGGTACTGCAAAGTTATGCAGTACGTCACGCGACTGCAATTCAAAGTGGTAAGTGTCTCCTATTTTCAAATGAAGATCGTTGACTGTAGCCACGTCATCCGCGGTGTCCAACTCTCCATCAGGACCTGCGTGAATGAATGACCAACTCCATTGTTGCCCAATCACCCGGACAAGATTGTCTCTTGGTGGAAGAGTTTGTTTGATGTTTACCCAAACCAAAATATTGACAGCAATGATGACCACGTCCATTGCAATCACGGCAAAGTGAGGATAGTGCGTCCATTTTGTTTCGCTGTGCTTCTCACCGGTGATGTACTGGGCTTTCACACCGTCTTTCCTGCGAAATTTGAATATGAAATAAACAAGTGCACCAAAGGTTAGAAAAAACCAAAATCCTATGATTAAAGTGATCACAAAAAAGAGGTCGTCTATCTCCCCTGCAAATGAGGATGCACTGTAGACAAAATATTCTATCATTTTAATTTTTTACTGCAACATCGTTAGTCGCTTTTCAGCGATTAAGAAGATAAGCTATTTTAGATTAATAATCCAGATTATCCAGTATTAAAACGCAAAAACGTAGGCAGCTATCATAAACATAAGCGTTAAACCCAAGATACCGAAAAACACTCTTGACGCCATTACATCAGAATCATCTCTCTCCATAGACCTCCAATACAGCAAGTACTCAGATTAATAAAATAACCGTTCCAGAATTAGAACAGTACTCAGAACGGGTAAGTAAATAATTGAAGCAAGAAATACCTTACGTGCATTATCTACGCTACTTTCACGAAAAAATAAAGTAATTGCTGCTAAAAATCCTAAACCGAGAAAAATTGCACTTAGCAGATAAAACATGCTACCTTGTCCAATCATGTAAATTGCAAGACTGGCGATAAAAAGTATAGCAGCGTTAAGCAGCATTTGTACCCCCGTTTTTCGTCCTGTTTCATCAAAAAGCGAAAGCATCCTGAAACCACCCCTGCGGTAGTCTTCACGATACATCCAGGCAATTGCAAAAAAATGAGGAAGCTGCCAAAAATAAAGCAGTGCAAAAATTGGTAGAACCTCCCAGTCCAACTGGCCACGCGCGGCTGTCCATCCCATGACTGGAGGTAACGCGCCGGTTATTGCTCCAAACCAGGTGTTAGCCACGGTTCTTTGTTTCAGTGGGGTGTAAACCAGGATGTAGGAAAAGAGGGTCAGTGCTCCAATGACTGCTGTAAGCGGGTTAAGAGCAAGCCATAATGTTGTGATGCCTGCAATGGAAATCACAATTCCGAAGCTCAAGGCTTCATTTCCGGATAGTCTCCCCATGGGAAGAGGTCGGTTCTTTGTCCGGTTCATCTTCGAATCAGGAATTTGTTCCATCCATTGATTGAGCACATGCGCACCTCCACCGGTCAGTGCTGTTCCCAACAGTAAATAAAGCAGTGGCAGCACAGTGATAACGCTGTCCTGAGGCAGAACGAAACCCAGTACGGCGCTGAAGAGTACACTGGCCAGCAACCGTGGTTTAGTTAAGCTTAAATAATCTCGAATTTTATTGACTGTGACAGACGGATAAACACCGGCGTCAAGAGCTTTTTCACTCATATTTCGCTGGTTAAAATGCATTTGAGGTTGATAGATTATATTTAATTTTGAAAAAAATAACACATAAATTATACGTTGACAAGTTAATATTCAGTAGCAGATGGTGTTTCAGAACTGTTTTTGTAATCATAAATAGTAAAAAGTCTTGACCAACATCACTTCAACCCTTACAATTCACAGTCTTAAAGTCAGAAATAATTTTTAGGCACATTTCAGGAAAATGAAAATTTTCCTGTAAAATCAGCTTACACTATAGATTGTTCTCAGGAGATTAAATGAAAGTACGCAGCGGGTTAATTCAAATGGCGCTCAAGGGAGACACATCGATGGCTCCAGAAGAAATTACAAAAATAATGATTGAGGCTCATATTCCTTATATTGAAGAAGCCGGTGAAAAAGGGGTGCAGGTGCTCTGTATGCAGGAAGTTTTTACACAACCCTATTTTTGTCCTAGTCAGGATGTAAAGTGGTATGCGGCTGTTGAAAAAATTCCAGAGGGCCCAACAACGAAACTAATGCAGGAATACGCCAAAAAATACAACATGGTGATAGTTGTTCCAATTTATGAAGAAGAAATGACAGGAGTTTATTACAACACAGCAGCCGTGATAGACGCCGATGGCAAATATCTGGGAAAATATCGCAAATCACACATTCCGCAAGTTGCAGGTTTTTATGAGAAATTTTTCTTCAAACCAGGCAATTTAGGTTATCCTGTTTTTGAAACCGCATACTGCAAACTTGGTGTGTATATTTGTTATGACCGCCATTTTCCGGAAGGTTGGCGGGCACTGGGCTTGAACGGTGCGGAATATATTGTCAATCCATCCGCAACTGTCGCAGGGCTTTCCCAATATTTATGGGAACTGGAACAACCGGCCTCGGCTGCGGCAAACGGTTGTTATATTGGTGCAATTAACAGAGTTGGTTCGGAAGAACCCTGGAACATCGGTAGGTTTTACGGATCCAGCTACATTGTGAATCCGCGTGGAAAAATTGAAGCTCAGCTTGATGATCACAGTGACGGCTTGCTTGTACATGATATGGACATGGATGCCGTCCGGGAAATTCGGAACCTCTGGCAGTTCTATCGCGACCGTCGTCCGGAGATTTATGGTGACCTAACCGCACTGCAATAATTGATTTGACTGGCGGCATTCTTTACTCAAGGCTTGCCGCCGAAAATGTAGAGAAAAAGTATGACCACAATTGACGTCCGCGCCGGACGCTTATCGCAGGAAAAACTAGCTTTAAATTTTGCGGATTCTCATCCACCTTTGGATTCCGGAAATGCGATTGTTGAGGCAAACCGCTGCTATTTTTGTTACGACGCACCATGCATTGCCGCGTGTCCAACCGCTATTGATATTCCAAATTTTATCCGCAAAATTTCTACCGGTAACCTGAAAGGTTCCGCAAAAGACATTCTTTCACAAAACATTATGGGCGGAATGTGTGCCCGGGTTTGTCCAACAGAAACGCTTTGTGAAGGTGCATGTGTAAGGGAAACACAAGATCATCAACCTGTACGGATTGGTGAATTACAACGCTACGCAACAGACAAATTTTTTGATAGTGGGGAAACAATTTTTGAAAGAGATGAAGCTACCGGAAAGAGAATTGCTGTTGTAGGAGGAGGTCCCGCAGGACTTTCATGTGCGCACCGTCTTGCATTGTTAGGTCATGAAACAGTGGTTTTTGAGGCACGCGACAAATTGAGTGGTCTGAACGAATACGGAATTGCGGCCTATAAAACGGTGAATAATTTTGCGCAGCTGGAAGTTGATTTTATTTTAGAAATCGGTGGCATAGAAATCCGAACAAATCAGAAATTGGGACAAGAAGTAAAACTGGATGATCTTCGTCAGAAATTCGACGCAGTTTTTTTGAGTGTCGGATTGGGAGATGTCAATTCACTTGGCTTGGAGAATGAAGAACTTGAGGGTGTTTACGATGCAGTGGACACAATTTCTGAGTTACGCCAATCCGGAAATTTGGCAGAATTGTCAGTCGGAAGGCGTGTTATTGTAATCGGCGGAGGAAATACCGCGATTGACGTGGCGGTGCTTTCCAAAAAACTTGGCGCAGAAGATGTTACTCTGGCTTATCGGCGTGGTCCGGAACAAATGAGCGCCACCTGGAAAGAACAGGAATTCGCGCAAACTAACGGTGTCCGAGTAAAACATTGGGTTGCACCAAAAAGTTTGCAGTCAGAAAATGGACATGTTTGCGGAATTGAATTTGAGTGTACTGAATTGAATCCGGAAGGCAAACTTGTAGGAACCGGAGAATTACGAAACATGGAAGCTGATATTGTTTTTAAAGCTATTGGCCAAACATTGGTTAACTCTCTGGATTCGGCTACTGAAATGCCTGAAACAACAGGCGGAAAAATTGCGGTGAATTCGAAATATGAAACCTCTCTTGCCGGAGTCTGGGCCGGAGGAGACTGTATTCGTTCCGGAGAAGATTTGACCGTTCAAGCCGTTGAAGATGGCAAACAGGCGGCTTTGGCAATTCACCGGAAATTGACCTAAACAGGATTTGTTAGCTGCAAAGGATGCTAAAAACGCTAACGAAATGTGCTTACTGTCCTTAGTGGCTGAAATAAAATGCAATCTGTTTTTAGCAGTGCAAATCTGTGGTAAAAAATCTGAATTCTAAAATTATAATTCTAAAATAACATGGCTGATTTAAGTTGCAACGTGGCTGGAATCAAGGCTCCCAATCCATTTTGGTTAGCCTCAGCACCACCCACAGATAAATTATATAATGTTGAACGCGCTTTCCGTGCCGGATGGGGTGGAGTCGTTTGGAAAACTTTAGGCATGGATCCGCCTATCGTAAACGTGAGTTCGCGTTATGGTGCGGTGCATTACAATGGCCAGCGCATGATGGGCTTCAATAATGTTGAATTGATAACGGATCGGCCGCTTGAAGACAATCTCAGGGAAATCAAGCAAATCAAAAAAGATTGGCCGGATCGTGCGGTTGTTGTTTCTCTGATGGTTCCCTGCACCGAAAAAGACTGGCGCTTTATTATCAATAAAATCGAGGACACAGGTTGTGACGGCGTCGAATTAAATTTTGGCTGTCCGCACGGAATGTCGGAACGCGGAATGGGTGCTGCCGTAGGACAAGTTCCGGAGTATGTTGAAATGGTTACACGCTGGGTGAAAGAATGTTCCGATCTCCCGTGTTTGGTAAAACTCACTCCAAATGTGACCGATATCCGCCAGGTGGCACATGCCGCAAAAGCAGGCGGTGGTGATGGAGTTGCGCTGATCAATACTATCAACTCGATCGTTTCTGTTGATCTGGATCAGATGGCCCCGGAACCGACGATTGATGGAAAAGGTTCTCACGGAGGTTATTGCGGACCGGCGGTAAAACCGATTGCTTTGCACATGGTTACAGAAATTGCGAAGGATCCGGAAACAAAAGATTTGCCGATTTCTGCAATCGGAGGAATTTCAAATTGGCGGGATGCCGCTGAGTTTATCTCAATGGGGGCCAGTGGTATCCAAGTCTGTACTGCTGCCATGCATTATGGTTTCAAAATTGTCGATGACATGATTGATGGTTTGAATAACTGGATGGACGAAAAAGACTTTGCGACGCTGGAGGATTTCAGGGGAATGGCTGTTCCGAATGTCACAGAATGGCAATACCTTAACCTGAAATACGACATCAAAGCCCGGATTGACGAATCGACTTGCATCCAGTGTGGATTATGTCATATTTCATGTGAGGACGCTTCGCATCAGGCAATTCGTGAAATCAAAGCCAATGGTGTTCGACGTTTTGAGGTCATTGATGAAGCATGCGTTGGTTGTAATCTCTGCATGTTTGCCTGTCCTGTTCCGGACTGCATCACTATGGAACGAGTCGATTCAGGAAAAGAATTTCAGAACTGGACAACCCATCCAAATAATCCGATGAGGGTTGAAGAAAATTAAATACGGATATTTTAAAACAATCAATTTTAGAGGAAAAGATGGCAGTAATTATTAAGGGCGGAACTGTAGTAAATGCGGATCAGTCATTCCGTGCGGACGTTTATTGTGATGATGGAATTATTCAAGCTGTTGGCCCAGACATGGATGCACCTTCAGGTGTGGATATTGTTGATGCCGGAGGTTGTTATGTTTTGCCAGGCGGAATTGATCCGCATACCCACATGGAACTGCCTTTCATGGGAACAGTTGCTTCAGAGGATTTTTTTTCCGGAACAACTGCGGGTGCGGTTGGCGGCACAACCATGATTATTGATTTTGTAATTCCTGGTCCTCAGGAAGATATTTTGGAAACATATCACAAATGGCGCGGTTGGGCTGAAAAAGCCTCAACGGATTACAGTTTTCATGTGGCAATCACCTGGTGGGATGACACAGTACATGAAGCAATGGGCACTCTTTCCCGTGACTATGGCGTCAATAGTTTTAAGCACTTCATGGCCTACAAAGGCGCAATCATGGCTGATGACGAGATACTGGTCAATAGCTTCACCCGTGCCCGTGAATTAGGCGCGCTTTGCACCGTCCACGCGGAAAGCGGCGAATTGGTGGATCATTTCCAGACAAAAATTTTTGAGAGCGGCATCACCGGTCCGGAAGGACACCCCCAGTCAAGGCCGCCTCAAGTTGAAGGAGAAGCCGCAAACCGGGCAATTCGTTTTGCGCAAATGATTGATGTACCTTTATATGTGGTACATAATTCATGTTCTGAATCTCTCAATGAAATTGCGCGTGCCCGACGTGATGGCCAGCGCGTTTTTGGAGAAGTATTAGCCGGACATCTTTTGGTTGATGACAGCGTTTACCGCAATCCTGATTTTGAATTTGCCGCCGCACACGTTATGAGTCCACCGTTCCGTCCGAAAGGTAACAAAGAAGCCCTTTGGCGCGGTTTGCAGTCCGGAGATTTACAGACGACTGCTACCGACCACTGCTGTTTCTGTGCCGATCAGAAAGCGATGGGTAAGGATGACTTCCGGTTAATTCCAAACGGAACCGGAGGCATTGAAGATCGAATGCATGTTCTCTGGACACATGGCGTCAACACCGGTCGTTTGACCATGAACGAATATGTGGCGGTCACTTCTGCGAATTCTGCAAAGATATTTAACATTTATCCGCGAAAAGGCTTGATTGCGGAAGGAAGCGACGCGGATTTGGCGATTATTGATCCGCAGGCCACTCACACAATTTCCGTAAAAACCCACCATCAAAATGTGGATTTCAATATTTTTGAAGGTATGGAATTGACCGGAATCAACGTTGCGACTGTCAGTCAAGGCAAAGTGGTTTATAAAGATGGTGATGTTCGTACTGAGCGCGGTGTCGGCCGTTATGTTGATCGTCCCTGTTTTGCATCATATTATAGTGCGGTTGAAAAACGAAGTTCCGCCACTGCTCCTACTTCTGTGGAGCGATCATCGTAATGGAAGACAATGTTCGGGTTGTTGAAGCCCGTAAAGTTGATTTGGTTTTCCAAACAGCAGACGGCCCGGTTCACGCTCTTTCTGAAATTGATTTAGTAATCAATAAGGGTGATTTTATTTCGCTGATCGGACCTTCCGGATGCGGTAAAACCACACTGATGCGCGTGATTGCAGATCTTGAAAAACCTACCGGAGGAGAAATTAAAGTAAACGGCATGACTCCGGAAGAAGCCCGTTTGCAGCGTGCTTATGGTTATGTTTTTCAAGCACCGGTGCTTTATCCGTGGCGCACCGTTGAAGGTAACCTCAAATTGCCTTTGGAAATAATGGGTGTTGAAAAGGCTGAGCAAACTAAGCGTATTGCTGAAGCACTGGAAATGGTGGAGCTCACCGGTTTCGGAAAAAAATTCCCCTGGCAGCTTTCCGGCGGAATGCAGCAGCGCGTTTCGATTGCGCGTGCCCTTACATTTTCTCCTGATTTATTGCTGATGGATGAACCCTTCGGTGCTCTCGATGAAATAGTCCGCGATCAACTCAATGAGCACTTCCACAAACTATGGGAGCAAACACAAAAGACCGTCGTCTTTGTAACCCATTCCATTCCGGAAGCCGCATATCTTTCCACTAATATTGTCGTCATGTCTCCGCGTCCGGGTAAGATAATCGATATCATTGAAAGTCCTCTTCCCGAAAAACGCACCCTCGATATGCGGGACACTCCGGAATTTCTTGCATTGTCTCAACGCATCCGTGAAGGTTTACGGGCAGGACACAGTTATGATTGACCGAAATATTTGAAATGAACTCTCAAATCAAATGCCTGTGGCGTTGGCTGGAATGTGTTTTTAGCTGACAAAGGCAGAGTCATATTGTGCTGATAAGCTGATGGATATCTACAAAAACTCAAAATGACTATCATTTATCTTGAAACGAGGAGCTTGATAAGGTGTCTGAAAATTTAGCAGTTGTATCGGTAAAAGAGATTCAGACTCAAATTTATACTATGCGTCAGCAAAAAGTTTTGCTGGATAGTGATTTGGCGACTATGTATCAAGTGGAAACACGAACGCTCAACCAAGCCGTTACACGGAACATTGAACGTTTCCCGGAAGATTTATGTTTCAACTCACTGAAGATGAATACAAAATCTTGAAATCACAATTTGTGATATCAAGTGATAATTCTCTAAGATCACAAAATGTGATCTTAAGTTGGGGTGGCACACGCAAACCTCCAAGAGCTTTCACTGAAAACGGAGTTGCCATGCTCTCCGGTGTCTTGCGTTCTACCAGAGCAATTCAGGTCAATATTGAAATTATGAGAACATTCACACAACTCAGAGAAGCAGCACTCACTCACGTAGAATTAAGCCGGAAACTGGAACAAATGGAAACCAAATATGACCAACAGTTCAAAGTTGTCTTTGATGCTCTGAAAGCATTAGTTACTCCACCTAAAACAACAAAAAGGAAAATCGGTTTTACTCAAAACGATTGATTATGCTAAACCAGTTCCTTAAATCATCCTTTGTTTCGATTACAACCGTACTCGCCTTTACTGCGCTTATCTGGTATGCAGCAGCGGTCTATCTAAATTCTGCGGTTTTGATCGACAAATATGAAAGGCATAAAGTTGAATGGGATTTTTCCAAGCTGGTTGATGATGCATGGTCGATGGATCGTCCGATTATGCCGGCTCCACATCAAATTTTCTTTGATCTGAAAAAATCAATTTTCGGTTACAAAATAAATTCAAAGCGCAGCCTTGTTTATCATGGTTGGGTCACAATTTCATCAACCATGGTTGGTTTTGCCATGGGCGGAGTTTTAGGAATTTTACTTGCCGTGGGAATTGTACACGTTCCCACACTCAACAAAAGCGTTCTTCCATGGATAATTGCTTCTCAAACAATTCCAATTTTGGCAATTGCACCAATGATAATTGTAGTTTTGGGCGCCATCGGAGTAACAGGTCTTTTACCAAAAGCAATCATTTCGGCCTATCTGTGTTTCTTTCCAATTGCAATCGGCATGGTCAAGGGTTTGCGTTCGCCGGAACCGATGCACCTCGATTTGATGAAAACTTACAATGCGACAAAATCACAGGTTTTTCGGAAATTACGTTGGCCGGCTTCAACTCCTTTTCTGTTTGCCAGCTTCAAGGTTTCCATCGCCATCAGCCTGGTTGGTGCGATTGTGGGTGAATTGCCTGCAGGCGCAAGAGCAGGTTTAGGCGCCCGTTTATTGACCGGTTCATATTACGGACAAACTGTCCAAATCTGGAGTGCTTTGTTTGTTGCCTCGTTTGTTGCCGGATCACTTGTTTTACTGATGACTGTTCTTGAAAGAAAAGTTCAAAAAAGAATGGGGGTACAAGCGTGAAAACTTCCGGAATACTTTACAGAATTTTTAGTATATGTTTTCTAATTCAGCTGCTTTTTTCAAGAGAATGGATGTCATTTGGAGAAAACACCATGCTGTTTGCTTTGCTGCCACTTCTTGGTTCAGCAATTGTTCTTTTTCGCAAAGGAGCAACCGAGCAGATGCTGGGCAAAATTGTGATTACAATCCTGATTTTATGCGGAAGTATGGCAAGCTTAAACAGCGTACATTCTGCGGAATCCGGAACATTATCATGGGGGATATGGTTGTATGTCTTGACACTGACGGGACTCCTGTGGGCTGTAATGGGATTCTGGTCGAAGGTTGATACACGACTCAACATTAAAATCGGCATTGCCATCAATTTACTTGTTCCATTTTTATTTGGCGGAATGCTGCTTTATTTTTGGGAAATGATAACGGTTGGCTTCGGAGTGCCGCAAGTTTTGCTGCCGCCTCCGTCCATGATCGGCGTCGCTTTTGGAAATTCATTGGAAACACTCTGGGCTGATTTTCAACAAACATTTATGAAAGCAGTGCTTGCAGGTTTTTTCATGGGTTGCGGTTCCGGATTTGTAGTTGCGGTTTTGGTAGATAAAGTTCCTTTTTTACAGAGGGGCTTGCTTCCGCTGGGAAACCTGGCAAGTGCCCTGCCAATTGTAGGAGTTGCTCCGATTATGGTCATGTGGTTTGGTTTTGACTGGCAGTCAAAAGCTGCGGTTGTGATAATGATGACTTTTTTCCCGATGCTCGTAAATACACTGACTGGTTTAAAGGCAACAGAACGAATGGAACTTGACTTGATGCACTCTTATGCTGCAAATTATTGGCAGATGCTTTTCAAGGTACGGCTTCCAAACGCACTGCCTTTTATTTTTAACGCATTAAAGATCAACTCTACCTTAGCCCTGATTGGGGCTATTGTAGCGGAGTTCTTTGGTACACCGATTGTCGGAATGGGCTTTCGTATTTCCACCGAAATCGGTCGAATGAATGTTGACGTCGTATGGGCATCCATTGCGGTGGCAGCATTGTCCGGGTCGCTTTTCTATGCGCTGTTGGCTTTATTGGAGCGGCAGTTCACAGGATGGCACCCTTCTTTTCGTGTAGGCTAACTTGTTTTAATTAAAATAAGTGAGTCTGACTTTAATTTCAAATGGAGTGAAAAATGAGTATAGTTAAAAAAATGGTGATGGTAATGCTGGCAGCAGGTTTGGCATTTTCCGCACAAGCAGCAGAAAAAGTAACCATTCAGTTGAAGTGGGTCACGCAGGCTCAGTTCGCAGGTTACTATGTAGCACAGGATATGGGTTACTATAAAGCCGAAGGGCTTGAAGTGACCATCAAGCCGGGTGGTCCGGACATTGCGCCTCCGCAGGTGATCGCGGGAGGAGGTGCGGATGTGATTATTGATTGGATGCCCGCCGCGTTGGCATCTCGTGAAAAAGGTGTGGCGCTGGTGAATATCGCGCAAATCTTTCACAAATCCGGAATGATGCTCACTTGCCGCAAAGACAGTGGAATTAAATCTCCTGCAGATTTTCGAGGAAAAACTTTGGGTGTTTGGTTCTACGGAAACGAATATCCTTTCCTGAGCTGGATGAGCAAATTGGGAATTCCAACAACTGGTGGAGCAAACGGTGTGACTGTTTTGAAGCAGGGTTTCAACGTTGATCCAATTCTGCAGAAGCAGGCAGAATGCGTTTCTACCATGACTTATAACGAATACTGGCAGATTGTTGATGCCGGACTCAATCCTTCTGAATTGGTGGTTTATAAGTATGAAGATCAAGGTGTTGCCACTCTGGAAGACGGCTTGTATGTCTTGGGAAAAAATCTGAAAAAAGCGGCTTTCGTGCGAAAAATGGCTCGCTTCCTCAGAGCATCAATCAAAGGCTGGAAGTATGCAGCAGAAAATCCTGATGCGGCCGCGGATATCGTTCTGGAAAGCGATGATACCGGAGCGCAGACAGAAAAACATCAACGCCGGATGATGCGTGAAATCAACAAGTTGGTTTCCGGACAAGCCCAGGGAATTGGCTACCTTGTTCCTGCGGATTACAGGCGCACAGTCAAAGTTCTGATGTCGTCTGATTCAACTCCTGTGATCTCCAAAAAGCCTAAAGGCGCATGGACTCACAAAATTTGGGATGCAATGTAATTCCAAAATATTCTGATTTCGGAAGCATTGCTGCCTTGCGGTGCTTCCGAATTCTTTTTCCTTAATTGCTTGCCCCTTCGATTTTCATCCCCGCAAAACTTTTCATTCTCCTCAAACTCGCATTTTTCGCTTAACTTGTCATTCTCGCCTAACTTGTCATTCTCGCGAAA
>JAESQU010000067.1 GCA_016764995.1 SAR324 cluster bacterium
AGTCATCAACATTCCCGGAGAACAGTAACCGCACTGCGATGCGCCCTGTTCGGCAAAGGCGGTTTGCAATGGATGCGGTTTTACGTTGGCACCTGACCTTCCGGTTTCTGCCAAACCTTCAATTGTTTGAATATCACGCCCCTGTACTTCAACAGGCAAAATGAGACAGGACAGAATCGGATCACCGTCAATCAGTACTGAGCACGTTCCACACTCGCCCAACTCACAACCGTGTTTGGTTCCGGTGAGGCGCAAATCTTCACGCAAAACTTCCAGCAAGGTTTTGTGAGTGGCAGTCCAAACCTCGTGGGATTCACCGTTGATTTTTAAAGTCAGCAATTGTTTCATTTTTATTTTCTGTTTGTTATCAGCCACTGTTTTACAAAGCTGGACACGTAAATTTTAAATCTGTTTTAATCCGTGAAGATCAGTGGCTATAATAATCCTGTCTAATTATTTTTCACCTGAAATCGTTTTGCCTTCATTTCAAAACGCGGCAGGCTTCCGGAAGGAACAACCGTTATTTCCGGCCGTAAACTCAATTCGTTCTGTATTGCCTGATCCACAGTATTTCGAGCAGTTTCCGGATTTGTATTTTTACTTAGTTCCAGTTCAAGCTCCAAATTTCCCATTTCCCTTTCTGTGGAAACAGTGATGCGGAATTCCTCGACAGCCTCACATTGACGTATCAAATTTTCAACTGCACTTGGAAAAACATTGATTCCGCGAACAACCACCATGTCATCTGCACGTCCCAAAACTCCTCCTTCAAAACGTGAAAAAGTACGTCCGCATTTGCAGGGTTCCGGATTAAGCCGCACCAAATCTCCGGAACGGTAACGGATGACCGGAAAACCGATGCGACCTAAATTGGTGATGATTAACTCTCCCTGTTCGCCCTCCGGAACCGGTTCAAGCGTTTCCGGATTCAGCACTTCGACAATAAATTCGCTCTCGATAATGTGCGTTCCATTGGGCTGAATTTCACATTCAAAACTGTGCGCTCCGACTTCAGAAGCACCTGCGTGGTCAAAACATTTTGCATTCCAAACGGATTCGATACGTGCTTTGGTGGCCGGAACACTTGCTCCCGGTTCTCCGGCTAGAATCAATTTTTGCAGCGGGATTTCTTTTAAATCAAATCCTGATTCTCGTGCGACTTCCGCCAGACGCAAGGCATAAGTTGGAGTGCAGCACATCGCAGTCGCGCCAAGTTCTTTCATCAAGTGCAGACGTTGCAACGAGTCTCGGCCGCCACCCGGAATCATGAGGGACTTTATTTGCCGTGCGCCTTCGACTGCAGCCCAAAAACCGATGAACGGTCCAAAAGAAAACGGCACAAACAAACGATCATTTTCCGTTAAACCCGCGCCCGTCAAAACGAAACCCCAGCAACGTCCCCACCAATCCCAACTTTCAGGGGTATCCAAAACTCGCAAGGGCGTTCCGGTTGTTCCGGAGGTCTGGTGAAAACGGGAATAGGCGGATTCCGGAAAAGTGGTGTTGCATCCGAAAGGCAATGCATCACTCTGGGCTTGCAGCAATTCCTCCTTGGTTGTCAGCGGCAAACGCGACAAATCTTCAAGTGTCTTGATGGCTTCCGGATGAATTCCCGCAGTTTCCAATTTGCCAGTATAGAAACGGTTACGCCCATAAACTATTTTAAGCATAGAACGCAATTTTTCAATTTGCAGCGCTTCCAGTGCCTTACGCGGCATAGTTTCTAAGGACTCTTTGAAATATCTCATTCAACGATTCTTTTCAACAAATTGATCTACCACTATAAAAATTGAATTAGCGTCCACCGACGAGGATAGAGTCAATTTTCAGCGTGGGTTGTCCGACAGTAGTTGGAACCCAGCCGCTGGCGGCACCACACATTCCTGCCGCTAAATCCAGATCATCGGCAATCATCGAAATTTGTGACAAGACATCAAAACCTTTACCGATGAGAGTCGCGCCGCGTACAGGTTCCGCGATTTTACCGTTGCGGATGGCGTAACCTTCCTGAACCGCAAAATTAAATTCACCTGTTCCGGGATTGACCGAACCGCCGCCCATTTTTTTTGCGTATAAACCGAATTTAATGGAGCGCAACATATCTTCAAAATTATCCTTTCCGGGAGCAATAAAGGTATTTCGCATACGTGAAACAGGTGCAAATTTATAGGACTCACGTCTCGCGGAACCGCTTCTGGGAATGCCGACTTGACCTGCGCCGATACGGTCGCTGAGGTAATTTTTGAGAATACCGTTTTCAATCAGCACCGTTTTCTGCGTTGGTGTACCTTCGTCATCCACATTACAAGAACCCCATTTGTTGGCAATGGTTCCATCGTCAATTGCATTCAGAATTGAGCGGCCGACGCGCTTCCCGATTTTGTCACAAAATGGCGAAGCATTTTTTCGGATCGCCTCTGTTTCCAGCGGATGTCCGCATGCTTCATGAAAAATAACTCCGCCGAATCCGTTACCAATAATCACCGGCATTGTTCCGCCATCGATGTATCCCGCACCGGCCATGCGCAGCGCGGACTGTGCCGCGTTTTCTGCTAATTCGTCCAGATTCAGCTGCTCGAAAAATTCGTATCCACCTAAAACTCCGGGACTTTCAGACGCGGTTTGTGGCCCATCACCTTTTTCGGCAACCGCCGAAAGCCGCATCCGGGAATAGCTTCGCGAATCTTCTGTCCACAAGCCTTCACTGTTGGCGATCAGCACCGAGCGTTTTTTTTCGGCCATGTTTGCATTCACTTGGCTGACTTCGGTTCCATGACGACGCGTAAGTTCATCCAGTTTCCGCAGCAGATCAACACGTTCAGATTTGCTCACAGTATCCGGATTAACGGCCACATGATGAATGTCCTGAATCGCCTGTTGTTCAAAAGGCTGAACTCCGCCACTCTGACCTGCTTTACGGGATTGCCCTAAATTTTTTGTTAGTTTCAGCAGATTGGCTTCGTCAGGATCACTGCTGTAACCGTAATATGCTTCGTTTCCATAAAGCAGCCGGATACCGATTCCAAATGAATTTGAGGAATTAATTTCATCAATTTTCTGATCCAGTAAATTGATTGAAGAGGAAACCGAGTCCTCAACAAATACTTCTGTAAAATCCGCACCCTGCTTGAATCCGGATTCAAAAATTTTTGCGATTATATTTTCTGCAAGCATAGTATTTCTCAATGATGATTAGGTTCTATAAGTGATTATTTTGATTTTTGGTAAAGCTAAACAGCGTCAGCAAAAGGCAGAGCCGGCGCTATCAGAATTTGAAATTATCAGCAAATGCTCCTCATGTTTCATGGTTTGAAAACTTTAAGCTGTAACTCATTAATTACTTTGAAATGTTTGGCATTACTGGAAACAAGTGTCATATTATTTTCAATTGCTGTTGCCGCGATTATGGCGTCTCCCAATCTCATATTTGACACAAGTGCATGTTCTTCCACATAAATCAATGCACGATGCCCGATGTTTTCTGTGAGTGGTAAAATGCTGAACTCAAATTCGCGGATGAAATTTTTTACATATTTATGTTGAGATTTATTCTTCGCTCCTTGAATTAACTCCATGTAACTCTGAATTGAAAGTTGCCTGTCATTATCCTTTTCAATTAACAGTGCAGCTTTCTGATTGCCTCTCTGAACCCAGATCAGAATATCTGTATCATACAGCATAACGGGGTTTCCTCAATTTGCCCAGCTCTGCTAAAACGTCATCTTCACTTTGCACGTTCATGCCAAAAAAAGGATGATCTTTTATGTTTGTTCCTTTTTTAACTCCGGCAGGCTTGATGATGCCTTTGACTTTGCCATGATAGAGAACGGTTACACTTTCGTTTCTGTCCAGAGCTTTCAAAATATCACTTGTTTTGTATCTTAAATCTACTACTGTTGCTTCCATTTTATCCTCAAACAATAATTCTAAAAATGACTACTCATTATAGACATTCTAACAAACTTATCAAGGTCTTTTTCGTACATGAAAAACAGGCTCAATGGGAATTATTGGTGCTATGCAATTTCCGGCTGGTGGAGTTCCTTGTTGGATTTTCTATGACTGCGATAGAAATGTAATTCTTGTTCTTCGTGATAAAGCTGGTGTCCAACAGGACACCTCCAGTCATCGCTCCAGCTCGACCATCCTCCGAGCTTTTTTTATCTAGTTTTTGCATATAAATGTCAGTAACATAAGACTTGCACTCTATGCAATGAACATCTGCTATACCATCGCTGATAAAATCGAGTACGTATGGTCTTAACACTTTGTGCATCAAAAAAGGAATATACGATGAAGAGTTTTCCTGTGAATTTTTTCTACTTAACCATACCGGTAGTGCAATTCTGGCAGCTTGTTCTTCCAAGTGAGTACTCGATACCGTATATGAATGATTCACTGCCCATGGAAGCAATTTCTCTGCTGCCACCTCAATCTCACATCTATAATGAGTTTCTTGATACTTTTGGCATACTACCACAACACTTCTACTGCATTGTGGTAACTTGAGCAAATACTCATCAACTCGTTTTTTTATATCGAATTCTGGTTCTTTCCCAATGTTGAAAAATTGTCTGATAATACTCATACCTTCACTTTTTTCGCTAACATTCTGCATGTGTGTGAACATCTTTACGTCTCCTCCTATTCGATGCTAGCTCACACCAAAATATTTAATCTGATCCAGTGTTTTTAGTCAGAACCTTGATTAATTTTTCCACTGAAACAATTCACTTCTTTTTGAGTCACCAAATGTTACTTGAAGAAAATCAATGGGAAATGACTGTTTGGCATTTCACATGACGAATCCCATAACTAACAATCCAACGGCGATTATGAATCCCAAAAGATTCAAAACTGTAAGCCAATTAGGAGCAGAATCGACTTCTCCTTTAGTTAAGTCATAGAACTCACCTGAATAATTATGCCGATTCTTCGCTTCTTCTGTCGCATAATTGTGCATAACACCCCATGACCAAAATTCAATGATTGCTACGAAGATAGTCGCAACTATAAATGGCCAACCGTTGTCCCAAAGTAACCACGCTGCTATCCCAGCAATGATAACACCTAAAAAACCCATTTATTAAATAATTTCCTTAGTAAATAATGTTACATATCGATTACATTTTCCCAAATTTTTTGTTTTCATGCGCCTTACCTGAATAAAAAACAACTATCTGACATTTTTTATATTTGGCTCCATACTGTTGATTATCCAAACAAATGACTTAGAGAAATTGAAATTGATCAACTTTTAATTCGGATTTGCATGGCTTGTATGAATTATTGTTTAAAGTATATTTCCATAAGCTGAAATAAAACCCTTTGACAAAATTATACTCTCAATTGCCAAAATATAAAATCTTTCATGTTCGGTCTATAAAAACTCATTTCCAGAAACGTTTTTAAACAACGTTGTATTCCGGAATCAAGCGCTTTTCTGCGAAGCGTTTGTAATCCAGCATGCTGATATCAACCGTGGTCGCTGCTCCGTCAATGAGAATTTCGGCCAGCAGTTTTCCGCAAATTGGCCCCTGCATAAAACCATGTCCGGAAAATCCTGTCAGCAAATAAAATCCTTCAACCGGCGTGGAACCAATGATGGGGTGCGCATCCGGAGTCAGTTCATAAAGTCCGGCCTGCCTGGCCTTAATACCGGAATTTTCCAGAAAAGGCATGCGTTTAACTGCTGCTTCAATGTGGCGCATTTCCCACTCCTGATCGATGCTTTGGTCCTCGCCAATTTTCTCATTGGGGTTCGACATTCCGCTGAGCAGTCCAGAAGCTTCACGGTGAAAATAGAGGCTTTGTGAGAAATCAATCACAAAAGGAAATTCGGCAGGAAGTTCCGGAATTGTTTCTGTGACGAACCACTGGCGCCGCAGCGGCGAGACCGGAATTTCGAGGCCAATTTCATTTCCCAGAAAAGCACTCCACGGACCGCAGGCATTGACGACCGTTTCGGTTTCAACAGTTCCGAGAGAAGTGCGAACTTTCCGGACTCGGTTTTTTTCCAGCTCAATGCCGGTTACGGAACAATCACTAAGGCAAACGGCTCCGTGCCGTCGGGCAGCGTTGATGTACCCCATCACAATGCTGTTTGGATCAGCGAGTCCATCTTCTGCATTGAACGTCCCAGCGAGTGCATCCGGGAAAAAACAAGGCGCAGCCAGACGGCGCACTTCGTCTGCGGAAAGCCATTCTGTTTTTACTCCCAAAGAGTGCTGAAGTTTCAGTGTTTTTTGAAAAACGGAAACGTCTTTTTCATCAGTCAGCGCAAACAAATAACCACATTTCCGGACAAGTGCGGACTGACCGGTTTCTTCCTCAAATAGATCAATCATGGAAAGGCTTTTTTGAGAAAGCCGGATGTTGACTTCGGTGTTGAACTGATGACGAATACCACCCGCGCAGCGTCCGGTTGCTCCTGTACCAAAAAAAGCTTCGCGCTCCAGCAGTAAAATATTTGTTTGTCCACGGCACGCCAAATGGTATGCCGTGCTGGCACCCATAATTCCGCCGCCGAGAATTACAACATCAGCCGTTTTGGGAAGTCCGGACATTTTTTATAAGTTTGCAATCGTTCCGAGATTTTCGCGTTCCGCGTTTTTCAAGGCAATTACCGCAGTCACCGCATCCTGTACCGCGACTCCGCAGGATTTGAAAAATGTCAGTTGATTTTGAGAGGAACGACCACTTTTTGTACTATTAATGATTTCTCCGATTTCCGCGTGAATATGCTCCGCTGTGATCAAACCCTGTTTGAGCGGTGTGACTATATCTCCTGTTTCAACCAACGCCGATTCACGTGAATCGACAACCACAAGAGCATTGCGGATCGTTTCCGAGTCGATTTCCTGCATCGTCGGCTGAAAGGAACCGACTGCGTTTACATGAGCGCCCTTTTTGAGATGCTCAAATGAAATGACCGGAGTTGTGGAAGTAGTGGCGGTGCAGACAATGTCTGCGTCTTTTAGGGCTTTTGCAGATGAAGAAACTGCTCTCACATCTTTTGGAATTGGACCGACGCCGGACATTGATTCCGCAAATCTTTGGACATGTTCCGGATTAGGACTGTAAACCCAGGCTTGTTGTATTTTGCGTACAGTACAGACTGCATCCAATTGAGAAGCAGCCTGCTTCCCGCTGCCGATTATGGCGACGGTATTTGCTTCGGGCGGCGCAAGCAAATCTGTGGCGGCTCCAACTCCCGCTCCGGTACGGACAGCGGTCAACACCTCGCCGTCCATCAAAGACAATATTTGTCCATTTTCGGCATCAAGTACAAGCACAACCGCATGAATCAGGGGAAAACCCCGGGCTGGATTTTTTCCAAAAACAGTTACAATTTTCACTGCCATTTCACCATCGTCCAGCAGTGCGGCAGGCATAGTCAGGAGAACTCCATCCTGTTCAGGAATATGGACACGACTGCGGAGCGGCATATCAACTCGTCCGGATGATAAGCGGCTATAGGCACGTTTTGTTTCCACGATGGCAGTCTGCATTGGCAGTGCCTGCCGAACATCATCACAACTGAGAATCCGAATTTTCATTTTGCGGAAATTTAAAAAATCGAGTGAAGTGGAATTAAAAGTGAAGTGGAATTTAGAGTGAAGTTGACGGTTAATTTCCCAGATTTACACTGATCCTGTCGAAGTGGAGGCAAAGGGAAATTTAAAGCGTGATCTCGGTTTCGGCTCCGCTCAACCAGCGACTCCGTTCAACCAGCGCTCAAGAATCACTGGAAATATTCGCAACAAAATATGCTTGCCGAAGTATTAAAGATCAGTATAACTGAGGTAAGCTTTCAAAAAGACAACGGCTTTTTCAGATATTTTCGGCCCCCTGCGAAAAAAGAACTGTTGTGCCATAGAATATTTTTCAACCGTAGTCGGCTTCTTTTCATTCATTTCTCCGTTGGCATCCCTGCTTGGAGTCGTCAGAACCTTTTCCAAAAGTACCGGTGTGCCAAAATTGATTTCCTCAAGTTCCGGAGTCATCCTGGAAGAGAGCATGGTCATTGGAATGTCATAAAGTGTTTCCGCAAAGAAAAAACTCAAAAACCGCGCCATTGCCTCAATTTCTTCGTTACTACGCAATATGATCCAACTGGTGATTTCCTTGCGGAACTTTGCCAAATCTTCTTGCTTGATTCCGGAAGGATTAACACCAAGTTGTCCATCACTCAAGTAGGCTTTTGTTTTTAGACGCATATATCTGAAAAAACCACCTGATTTACGGAACAGCTTGTAGTTCAAAAAACGTTTGCCAAAATCACGTAAAGTTGAGCGTCCCAACATGAGTTGAGCCAAAATTTGTTTGGAATTGCTTGCGTCTTTCAGATCTGCGGAAACTCGCTCAAAGAGCAGAATAAGTTCTTTTTGCTCATTTTCAACATCAAGTAGACGTTGAATTTCTTCATCCGAAATTTGAGGTTTTTCCTCCGTTATTTCTGGAGTATCCTGCACAACTTCAATTTCTATTTCAGCAGTGTTTGGAACTGGAGACATTTGTGGAGGAGAATTGAACATCAGGTAAAGCAGCACAAAGATAGTAACAAACAATGTAGCCGTGAGCAGAGGATGCAATTTTTGCAATTTCATATTTCTTAATGGTTAAGAAATTTTATTGAGAGAAACCAAACCCTGTTATTTTGATTTTGCTTTTAAACCAGCTTGAATACGTAAAGGCAAGGCATGCAGTTTAATAAAACCAATGGCGTCTCTTGGATCGTAAGCACCGTGGTCAGCTTCCATAGTCGCCATGTCTTCATCATAGAGACTATTTGGTGACTTGCGTCCAGTCACCATGCAGTTGCCCTTGTAAAGTTCCAGACGAACAGTGCCGTTAACCGGTTCCTGAGTTTTCCGTACCATGTCGAGCAGAATTTCCATTTCCGGAGAAAACCAAAAACCATCATAAGTCAATTGCGAAAAGCGCGGCATCAGTGAATCTTTGAGATTGATCACACCACGGTTCAAGGTAATGGATTCCATCGCACGATGCGCAATGTGTAAAATAGTACCACCAGGAGTTTCATAAACACCACGATTTTTCATGCCGACAAAACGGGACTCCACCATATCGATCCGGCCGATTCCATGTTGGCCGCCCAGTTCATTGAGACGCGTCAGTAGCTTTGCCGGAGAATATTTCTGGCCGTCAAGCGCAACCGGATTTCCTTTTTCAAATTCAATCAGAATATCCTGTGCTTCATCCGGTGCAGCTTGAGGAGACGCTGATAATTCAAACATTTCCTGCAACGGCGCTTGCCACGGGTCTTCCAACATACCAGATTCAAAACTAATGTGCATCAGATTTTCATCGGAACTCCATGGTTGTTCTTTGGAGGCTTTGACCGGGATTTCATACTTTTCCGCATAGGCCAGAAGTTCGGTACGTCCAGGATATTTTTGATAAAACTCCGGAATTTTCCAGGGCGCAACTACACGTATGTCTGGTTTAAGCGCGTAATAACTTAACTCAAAGCGAACCTGATCATTTCCTTTCCCGGTCGCCCCATGTGCCACTGCTACCGCGCCTTCACGCTCCGCGACTTCAATCTGTTTCTTTGAAATTAAAGGCCGCGCTAAAGCTGTTCCGAGCAAATAAGTTCCTTCATAAAGCGCGTTCCACTGAATGGAAGGCAGCACGTAATCCTGCACAAATTCTTCTTCAACATTTTCTACCAGAACTTTTGCCGCGCCGGCTTTTTTACCTTTTTCGAGGATGGCTTCCATGTCTTCAACTTTTTGACCCAAATCAAGACAAAGCGCGATTACTTCATATCCTTGTTGAGCGAGCCAGTGGACAAGAACTGAAGTATCCAGACCGCCGGAATAAGCTAAAACGAGTTTTTCTTTGTTCATTTTCAATTTAATTGTGTTTCAGTAATTGGAGTAAGCGGAGATTCTTCAGGCTCTTCGTAATTATTGGGGAGATTTTCCGGATCCGCGGACATTGTCCGGATCACTTTGAGGGCAACAGGGCCTTTTTTGCCTGAACCAACCTCAAACTCAACACGATCTCCAAGGTTGAGATAGCGAAAACCGGCCTGTCTTATTTCAGACTGATGGACAAAAAGGTCATCTCCATTGTCTTGTTCAATGAAACCAAAACCCTTGTTTGGGTTAAACCATTTTACTGTTCCATCGCGCCGGACACCTTCTTCATAAGTATTCGTTTTTTTAGTCAGCAGGGCAAAGCCGAGCACCAGTGCGCCGACAGAAAATATTGCTAAAAAAAGGAAGGTGGTTTCATTAAAGAAAAATCCAATTGTTTTTTGTTCCCAGAGAAAATAGAGCAGTCCCAGCATCACAGCTGTTTGCGCTGTAATGATTGCCAGCAAATATTTGTTGTTCATGTTTTGTTAATTTTTTCATTTGTTTTTTTGTTAATAATCCACTGCGGATCGGTTTGTGTGTTTTTCCCCGCAGCGTCAAATTGTTTAGCCGACTTGCTCTGCCAGCCAACGTTCTGCGTCAATTGCCGCCATGCATCCTGTACCGGCCGCAGTAACTGCTTGACGGTAAACATGATCCTGCACATCTCCTGAAGCAAATACACCTTCGACAGAGGTATATGTTGTGCCCGGAGTTACTTTCACATAACCGTTTTCGTTCAAATTCAACTTATCTTTAAATAAACCCGTGTTTGGTATGTGTCCAATCGCGACGAACATTCCTGTGAGAGGATGTTCTGTAACTTTTTCGGTTTTAACGTTTCTCACTTTGAGAGATGTCATTCCGTCCTTGGGATTGCCCACAACTTCTTCAACAACAGTATCCCAGAATATTGAGATTTTTTCATGATCAATCGCCCGTTTCTGCATAATTTTACTGCCTCGGAATTCATCACGTCGATGAATCAGTGTGACACTTTTACAGATATTTGCCAAATACAGTGCTTCTTCGAGGGCAGTATCGCCTCCGCCGACAACTGCTACATTCTGATCACGGAAGAAAAAACCGTCACAAGTCGCACAGGCGGAAACACCCTTGCCGCTATATTTTTTTTCAGAATCCATTCCCAGCCAACGCGCGGAAGCGCCTGTTGAAATAATCAGCGAATCGCAAGTTAGCGTGTCATTGTTTTCCAAAAAGAGTTTAAAGGGACGTTGCGAAAAATCAACCTCTACCACATCTCCGCTGAAAAATTCTGTGCCAAAACGCGCGGCTTGTGCCTTAAGTAGATCCATCATTTCCGGACCCTGTATTCCTTCAGGAAAACCGGGATAATTTTCAACATCAGTGGTGATCATTAATTGTCCGCCTGCCTCTCGTCCGGAGACGACAACAGGATTTAAGATTGCTCTTGCCGCATAGATCGCCGCAGTCAATCCCGCAGGTCCGGAGCCTAAAATAATAAGTTTGTGGTGCTGAAATTTTGCTGACATTTTGTTATTTTGAATGTTGAATTTTATAATTGTGCCACTCCTATTCTATCACCCAAAAGCACAACACGATCAAGTTAATTCAGCAATAATCTCATTCATAGATTGCTACGGGTAATATTTGCGAAGTTAGTTTTTAACAAAAGAAAAGAGAGGTCGGCTTTCAGCGATTCAGACGTCTTTCCAGTTCCTGTACAGAGAACTCCACAAGAATCGGTGACTCCTGAAGAGAGAACAACGGGCTGCCCATTTCTTCCCACTGGGCCAGCAAACACTCCATTTCAAACAGCTCCAGTTCCTGCTCAGCAGGCATGGATCCATGCGCTGAAACCACTTCGCAAATATCATGAATAATTTCTTCACCATGGCCGCGTTTGCCAAAGAGAGCAAGCCGATCGAGGATTTCCTTGACCACTTTCTCCACTTGATCCGAACTCAAAATTTCCGGAATAGTATTCACCGCAAAGGTACTTCCTCCAAAAGGATTGACGGCAAATCCGGAAAGCTCCAAGTGGTCCAGAGACTGTTCGAGCAAAACCGATTCCTGTGGAGTGAGTTCAATTAAAAGTGATGCCTTAAAAGTCAGCACCGGGACCTCCTTTTTTTGCAGTGCGTCCGCGTAACAATCGTAAAGCAAACGTTCATGGAGTGCTCGCTGATTGATCATCACAAGTCCCGCATCATTCTCAGCAATGATGTATGATTTGCGGAATTGACCCAGCACGCGGATTTTTTTAGGAACTTCCGGAAGAGGCGAAATCAGCCTGAGATTGCGTATTTCGTTTTCCGGAAAATTCTCCGGAACAGCTTCAGGAGCTGCTGCTGTTTTTGTTGGTGTGTGATCCTCAAATTTTTCCTGAACAGGTCGGATTCCCGCAAGCGGTTTTTCTGCTGTAAACGCAGAAATTTCAGTTGAATGTTTTGCTTTCAACGCACCACGCGGTGGCAGTTCCCTCGACACTGAACTGCGTTTTTTCCGGTTTGGAAAAGTCATTCCGGAATACTGGCTTACCAAAGTCAACGGTTCTTCCATCGGCAATTCGATTTGCCCGGACATTTCTGTACGTGACATGTTTGAATGTGCATGTTCTCGTCCGAAAAACCTGCGGCTCGCTCCGTCTTTCAGTGCGCGTGAAATTTGATCCACCAAAATAGTGTGGACTAACTGACTGTTCCGGAAGCGAATTTCTGTCTTTGCCGGATGCACATTGACATCAATTTCCGCAGGGTCTATTTCCAAATTTAAGAAAAAAACCGGATGCTGTCCTTTTCCCAGAAATGTTCCGTAAGCACCATAAATTCCGTGATTGATTGCAGGAGATTTAACATTTCTCTCATTCACAAATATATACTGCCAGCGCCGACTCGTGCGTGGTTTTGAGGGAAACGAGATAAACCCGGAATAGCGCAGATACGTTTCTTCGTGTTTGACTGTCATCAAAATTTCCTTAAACTCCTCACCAAAAAGCTGCTGTATGCGAGTTTGCAATTTCTGACCACCAGACAGATTGAGCAGCAGTTGCCGATTGTGAGTCAAGCGAAAATGTATGTGCGGATGTGCGAGGGACTTTTGGATGAGATGTTGCTGAATGTGCTGCAGTTCGGTGGCAGTAGTTTTGAGAAATTTCAAACGGGCAGGTGTGTTATAAAAAAGTCGTTCCACGGTAATTTTTGTACCTTGCGGAAAGCCAATTTTTCCGACTTGCTCCAGATAGCCGCCTTTAATAAATATCCTGGTTGCACCCTGACTTTCATCGTCACAAGTCAATAATTCAAAATGTGAAACAGACGCAATCGCGGCCAGTGCCTCTCCACGAAAGCCTAAAGTCTGAATACGGAACAAATCTTCTTCATCAATAATTTTACTTGTAGCATGTCTTTCTACCGCAAGTTGAGCGTCTGCTTCGTTCATTCCCCAACCGTTGTCAAGAATCGAAATCAAATCTTTGCCGCCGTTTTTTACTGTGACATGAATATCGGTGGCACCGGCATCAATCGCGTTCTCCAGCAGTTCCTTAACCACTGAGGCAGGACGTTCAACAACTTCGCCTGCGGCAATTTTATTTATTAAGGATTCAGGAAGAATTCGTACACTATTTTTGGCGGAAGATGACTGAGGCATTTTTTTGGTGGAAACTTATATAAAATTGGAGTAACTATTTAGGTATAACTTTTTGGTGAAGATTGTTTCGTTTTTCTACTTTGCGACATCGTAGCTCAAAGACTCCATTGACGCAAGATAGACTCTCAAATTTTTACTGATTTAACAATTTGTTTTTCACCAGAATTAAGACTCACTCAATGGGGGTGAGCCGGCTTTGCGCGGTTTTGGCCAGTTGTTCCAAACTTCGCGTAATTTTTCTTAATCTAAAAAATGAAGGGACTAAAATGAGATTTAAACTATTATTTGCCGGACTCTTGACGGGTCTGATTGCTTTTGCGCCGATGGCCGCGACGGCAGAAGAAACAGAAACACTGCGCATCATCCTCACGGGTGATCACTATGTTCTTCCAGCCAAGAAAGGACGAGGTGGTTTTGCCAAACTGGCCACTGTGGTCAAGCAGGAAAGGGCCGGTGCCGAACATTCAATCTTCGTACACTCCGGAGATGCCTATTCTCCATCCTTGATGTCCGGCATTCTCAAGGGTGCTCAAATCGTTGATATGCTGAATGCGGTTGGTTTGGACTTTATGGTGCTCGGAAATCACGAATGGGATTTTGGCGAGGAAATTTTACGCGAGCGAATTTGGGAATCAAATTTTCCAGTATTAGCCAGTAATGCAGTTGATGCCGACGGTTTGCCCATTGACGGCACCGTGCGTACCGCAATGGTCAACGTAGGAACATTCCGTGTGGGGATTATGGGACTTGTTACTACAAACACAGCCGTTATCTCAAATGCTGTGACTGACAAGTTTCTTCCAATAGTTGCCACAGCAAAAGCTTTGGCCAAAGAACTGAAAGGACAAGGGGCAAATCTGATTGTGGCTCTGACTCATATAGACGTGCTGGAAGATCAGGAATTGATTAACAGCGGAGTTGTCGATGTGTTGCTTTCCGGACATGATCACTATTCTATCAGCTGGGACGACGGAAGATCAGTGTGGATGGAAGCAGGTGAAGATTCTGAAAAAGTTGCTGTGATGGATGTAAAAATGACATACTACGAAAAGCGCGGTAAAAAACGTTTCAAGTGGGAAGCTGACATGCGTATGGTTGACACCTTAAATGTCTCAGAAGATACAGCGATTACCGCAAAAGTCAAAGAGTATGAAAAACTCCTAGGCAAAGAACTCGACATCGAAATCGGCACAACTTCCACCGAACTCGACAGCCGCAAAAAAACTGTGCGCGGCGGTGAAGCGGCCATCGGCAATTTGATCGCTGATGCCATGCGTGAAGGAGTTGACGCGGACATCGGTTTTGCCAACGGAGGAGGTATCCGGGCCAATAAAATCTATTCTCCCGGAACGACGCTCACCCGACGAGATATTTTGACCGAACTTCCTTTTGGGAATGTAGTTGTCAAACTTGGACTTAGCGGCGCACAAATTTGGGAGGCTCTTGAAAATGGAGTCAGCCAGTTCGAAAATGGGGCCGGACGATTTCCGCAGGTTTCCGGAATGAGTTTCGTCTGGAATCCAAAAGCCAAAGCCGGAGAGCGTATTGTTTCAGCGAAAATCGGTGGTCAGTCCCTGGATAAGGGACGAAGCTACACAATGGCAACCAACAATTACGCTGCCGGTGGTGGAGATGGGTACAAGGTTTTCAAAAAAGGCAAAGTCCTCATTGATGCCAGCGGAGCTACTCTCCTCGCAAGCATGGTGATGGATTACATCAAAGCCAATGGCACTGTCTCTTCAAAAGTTGAGGGCCGCATCGTTGCTCAGTAAAAGGACAACATCTGAGGCGGGACTCGTTCCCGCCTTTCAGCTAAAATTAACCTGCGATCAATTTTAACTAAACTAATGTTTAACTTCCGTTAATTATTTTTTACGGATTGCTTACCCCCCAGACACGCCCTCAATTCTTCCCAGTTCTTTAGCAACATCAACAAAATGCTGAACGTTCTCAAAAGGTGTACGTTCCAGTAAGCCGTGATTGAGATTAAGGATGTGGTTTTTTCGTCCACTTTGTTCAAAACATTTCCGGACTGCAAGAGTAATTTCCGCCTTCGTTCCGTCCGCTAAAATTTTATTATCAACATTACCCTGAAAAATCATCTCCGGCGCCTGTATTTGTGCCTTCTCCAGATCGATACAACTTCCGACACTCAAGACAGAAGCTTCGCTTTGCAGCATCATATCCAGGTTTGGTGATTCCTTCGTGAACAAAATAGCTGGAACCGTTGGTGTTAAAGAACTGAAAATTTTCTCATGAGTCGGCTGAACAAATTTTTTATAAATCTCTAAAGGAATAACATCCGCAAACGACTCAAATAATTGCACCGCATGTGCTCCAGACTCAATTTGGAAATTGAGATAATCCACCGTCATTGTTGTTAACCACTCCAGTAGTGCTTGTGTAATTTTCGGTTGTTCTACAATAAATGCTAAAACATCATCAATTTTTTGATTTGGACTACGGCCCGCAATCATAAAAAATGCGAGTGACATTGGAGATCCGGCAAAACCGAGCACAGGTAATTCTCCTTTGAGTTCAGCATTCAGCCCTTTCAGGATGTTTGCGACGCTGTTTAGTTCTACTTCCGGATCATACACACGCAGTGCTTTGACCTGAGCCATAGTCCGCACAGGCTTTTCCAGAATCGGTCCAGGAGCAAAGCGAAATCCTGCACCCGCGGGAGTGAGCGGAGTGAGAATATCCTGAAACATGATAATCGCGTCTACTCCAAGACGTTTTGGCAGTAGTGATATTTTGATCGAAATTTCCGTATCCGCAAAGAGTTCTTCCAGGGGTCGTCCGTCATTCTTCCTGAGTTGATTGTATTTAGGGTCAGTCCTGCCGGCCTGACGCATCAGCCAAACCGGTACACGATCCACCGGCAAGTGATTTAGTACACGCAGCAATCGATCATTTTTGTGTGCAGACATTATAACTGTTTACTAATTTTCGATTTATGTTTTAGTGGATTTGACACGCTTTTTGATGTTGCACGACTAAATTATTTAATTGAAACAAGACTCAAATCTACGAGCTTAAAACAGGAATTCTCTGGACACTTCAAGACGCTTGTTCCACCATAGAAACATCTTTTTATTTCATTAACTTCCATTCAGATATTTTTCAATGGCAAAAACTGTTCCTGACTGCTTGCGTTGCAACAACACCAGAATTTTTATCAGTGTTCGTCCGCGCGAACGTTATGCGCACGCGAGGCTTTGTGACTGCGTTTCCAGTCCGTGCAAAACCTGCAAAGGCACCGGATTTCTTGTTGAGCAGGACAATTTCCAGCGCGATGTAGCTATTGTCTGTCCAGACTGTGAACAAATCAAGCAGAGTGTTCAACTTTATAATAACGCGCGCATTCCACGACGTTATTTGAACAGCCGCCTGAATCCGAACGATAGAGACCCGGAAAACGAAATGGTGTTTGATTTACTGGGTAGCATATTCCGGCTTCTGCCGCAGCGTTTGAGTAATCCAAATCTTTTGCAAACCGATTCTGAAGACCTGAAGGGCATGGTACTCATGGGACCTCCAGGAACAGGAAAAACGCACTTGATGGCCGGTTTTGCCTATCAATGCACCATTGGACATAGAATCTCCTGTATTTTTCAAAGTTTTGCGGAATTGCTTTCAGAATTAAGGCAAGGTTACTCTGACGGAAAGTCAGATATGGAGATCATTGAGCCGCATTTACAGACCGATATCCTCATCATTGATGACATGGGCAAGGGGCGAAACAGTGACTGGGAACTTGGCATTCTGGATATGCTGATTTCTGAACGCTACAACCGCAACCAGATCATCATGGTCACCACCAATTTTACTGAGAGCGAAGAGAACACGCTCAAAGAACAAATCCGCAGTCGAGATAAAACCGAAACAGAACATTTCATTTCCGACACCATCAATAGACGTGTGGGCGAGCGCATTCATTCGCGTTTAAAGGAAATGTGCTATTTTGAAAATTTGCTGGGCCGAGACCGTCGGATTGTAGATGATGAACTCGACGGTGACTGATCAAAGCAAACCCAGGGTTTCGTCCAGCCCAAACATCAGATTCATATTTTGAATTGCCTGTCCGGAAGCGCCTTTTACCAGATTATCAAGACTCGTGACAACCACCCAGTTTTGTCCTGAATCATCTGACTCAGCGCCAATCATGACACGATTTGAATTCTGCGTCACCTTTAAATCCGGCAAGCAGCCTTCCTCCATAAAATGAACAAATTTCTGACCCTCCGCAAATTTTGAAAACCGCCCCCGAATTTCATCCGCCGCGATTGGTTCCGAAAAATGGAGGTAAATCGTAGACAAAATTCCACGGTTAAGCGGAAGCAAATGTGGCGTAAAAATTACTTCTCCCAAAACGCCTGTTTGATACGGACTCAGGTCTCCCAGATATTGCTGAATTTCCGGTTGGTGCTGATGAGCAAAAATTTTGTATGCTTTGAAGTTTTCGTTCACACTAACATAGTTCGTAGTGTCACCCTCAACCCTTCCACCCGCACCGCTCACTCCAGATTTTGCGTCAATGATCGGAGCGCGGTCCAGTTTGGCCAGCAAATCTTTCAACGGTAAAATTCCAAGCAAAGCGCCCGTGGAATAACATCCAGGATTTGCAACAAGTCTTGCTGCAGAAATTTTTTCCTTGAAAAATTCCGGTAATCCGAAGGCGGTTTCCTCCAGCAATTCAGGCGCAGTGTGCGAAAGTTGATAAAATTTAGAAAAAACCTCTGTATCGCGCAAACGGAATGCTCCGGAAAGATCAATCACGCGCGTGCCCTGCTTCAATAATTTCGGTACAAGCTCCAGGCTGGCTTGGTTCGGAATTGCGAGAAAAACTAGATCACATCCGGAAACATCAATTTCGTTCGGCTGAAAAACTTGAGCATAACCGTTCAGTTCCGGAAAAACATCGGATACTTTCTGCCCTTGATATTTGCTGGAAGTCAGCAGTTCAACGGTTACTTTTGGGTGCCGTTTCAACCAGTATAGAAGTTCTCGTCCGGATAATCCGGCGGCACCAATTATTCCAATTTTAAGCATCTAAGCAAACACCTCAGCATAAAGTTCCGGATTAAAACCGACCACAAATTCATTGCCGATTTTCCAGGTTGGGGCACGCAAATTTCCGCTTGGACCAATCACATCTTTTAGTATATCTGCTTTGTCATCAGACGCTGGATTCCACTTTTGCTGTTTTTTACCTTTACCGGTTCTAATGAGACTTGCGGATTTCAACATCTCCCAGGCCGTCTCACTATTTATCTTTTCTTTGTTAGCAAGAACACGTGTTTCTACCAAAATGTTTTTTGCGTCAAGAACCTCTTGCGCTCGTTTGCAGGAAGTTCAACCATTCCTGAAATAACCCCAATTGATATGCTTGCTCATTTTTCCTTTAATTTTTTTTTTGTTAGAACATTAAAATTGATGACGTATTAAAAAATTCTAAAGTCGTGTCATTTCGAGCAAAGCGAGAAATCTGTTTTATATTACTTCACTAATATTATTAAGATTTCTCCCTTTGGTCGAAATGACAAATTATATGTTTTAAGAGTTTTTAAGGAACCATCAAAGTTAATTTACCCTAATTCAAAAAATAACTATTGAGTGTCAATTTTAGCGGTTGTGCTTTTCAGAAGCAAATCCTTTCCATTTTTTCTAATGACAAACCAAACATAACTTTCAGTGAATGTGTCCTACCCGTATGGAAAGGGTCCACCTTACCTCTTTCATTTCCTGCGGATCACCCCAGACCGCTTTTAAACGCTCAGCGTTTTCCGCAATTGGATTGCTGCCTTCGCGCTTTTTATAATGTGCAACCGCTGACCAACTGCCGAGGAAACCCAGCATATTATCGAAATTCCAGCTCGCCTTCATTTCAAAACGTGGTGCACGCAGTTCACGAAATGGGAAGGACAAAGTGCGGTAACCTGTATCAACTAAACGGCGTTCCGGATCCCAATAACTTCCTAAAATATCAGTATACAGGCTGTTAATTTCACGGTCAACTTCGGAATTTATGCGGAATAATTTGTAAGACCAGCAGGCGAGCAAACCGTATCTAGTTAAGACGCGTTCAGCTTCTGCATAAAAAACATCAAGATCAAACCAGTGAAGCGCCTGCGCGACTGTGATTAAATCCACAGAACGCTGCTTGAGTTCCGGAGCCTGTTCGTTGGCAACTGCATAACTGATGTTTGCAAGAGGGGCCGCGTTTACAATTTGGGCGGAACTTGCGTCAGTGGCATAAACCCGATCAAAATGCAAAGCAAGTTTCCGCGCCGCTTGTCCATTTCCGGAGCCGACATCCCAAGCCAGTTTGCGCTCCCGACACTCACCAACGAGATAACGAAAAAGGTTTTCAGGATAAAGCGGACGATGTACGGCGTATGCTTTGGATTGCGTTGAAAAATTGTCTTTGAACGCTTTTGGATTTTTATGAAACTTTGCTCTGAACCTCATTTGTTAATGTTCTCTGATGTTAAACTCGTAAAAGCAGTCCGGAATTATTTAGAATTTCTGAAAGGAATCAAAAACATCCCTTACGTCTAAAGTGGAGCCTCCAAGAATAAAATTCATTTTTACCCTTTTCTACGCCTTTTACTCACCAATGTCCAATTAAAATCCCTAGCATTTCATCTTGCCCGACCCCCATTTCAAACAGAAAATCGTGCTCCATTTCTGTGCGTATCAAGCGCTTCCGAAACCAGATAAATAACTGTTCGTGCATTTCCAGTCTAACGGAACTGTATTCCGGATCGTCGCCTAGATCGTGAAATTCTTCCGGATCATTTTTCAGAGCAAAAAGTTGGGAGCGGAATTTTTCGTGCAAAATATATTTCCAATTTTTGTTGCGAATCATGTGAGCACGGCAATCGTATGGATGCAAATTCAACGAAACACGGGGACCCCGGTCGCTGAAATCAATTTGGCTGATCGTGTATTCACGTTTTTTTCCCGGATCTGCAGTACCCCGAGTCAGGTGAAGTAGCGACTGCCCTTCCATACGCTGTTTGCAAATTTTTCCTCCGGCAAACTCAACCATAGTCGGCACGATGTCCACCGCCTCAACAAATTCATGATTGACGGTACCGCGTGTTTCTTCTGCCGAAATTTCCGGATCACAAACGATCATTGGAATTCTGACAGAAGGCTCGTGAAATAAATCTTTTTCACCCAACCAGTGGTCACCTAAATAATCTCCATGATCCGCAGTGAAAACGATTAAAGTTGAATCCATTAAATTTTTGGATTTCAGCATTTCAAAAACACGTCCCAAATGATCATCAACCTGTTTAATCAGTCCCATATACGCCGGAATCACACGTTCCCGTACTTCTTCTCGTGAAAAATTCTGGCTGTAAGTTTGTTCATGGAAGGCTTGAAATACCGGATGCGGAGACTGAAGTTCGTCCGGATTCCGGACTGCCGGCAAAATTTGATCCTTGCTGTAAAGGGCATGGTACGGAGCCGGAACGAGGTACGGCCAGTGCGGTTTGATGTAGCTCAGATGCAAACACCATTGATCATTTGCGTCCACGCCGGACAAAAATTCCAAAGCACGGTCCGTCGTAAAAGCAGTTTCGGAATGTTCTTCGGAGACGGCGGCAGGCAAATTTGCGTTGCGCATTTTCCAACCGCTAACTTTTTTACCATCGCGATCAATCGCACTGTTAGCCCAGCTTTCCCAAGGATTTTCACCGTCATATCCTTTGGAACGCAAATAATCGTTGTAGCCCAAATCCTCTGGAAGAATCTCGTTCGGATATAGTCCGGCAAAATGTTCGAAATTCTCAAATCCTCCTTGCGCCAATCGTTGTCCCAATTTTGAGCGTTGATCAATTTGCAATCGGGCCAGCGCATCCTGATTGCTTCTGGCTTCGGACTTACCTACCAAAACGGTGCGATAATTCAGGTCGTTTAGATAATCTCCCAGCGAGAGTTCCCCCAATTTAAGAGGGTCTCCATTGGCTAAGGATCCGTGTGATGACATGTAGCGTCCGGTATAAAAACTGGCTCGAGAAGGTCCGCAAAGCGGAGCCTGGCAATACGCGTTGGCAAAGCGTACTCCGCGCTCAGCGAGACTGTCGATGTTGGGCGTTTCAAGAAACGGATGGCCATAGCAGGAAAGATAATCCGCCCGCAATTGGTCACACATAATGAATAAAATATTTTTTGCCATAGTCTGCCCTTATAAAAAAACTGTTTAGTCTATGAATCAATATCCCAAAAATTTTCCAATCCAGAGTCCCCATAAATCTGCATCCGGAACTTTATCCCGTAAACTGGCTCGACCTTGTTCCATTTCTTCCGGATCTTCACCTATTAGTAAAAGTTCTTTGATAAATTTTTCCATTGCTCTCCGTGGTTGTTCCGGATGTCCCTGTAATCCCAGCATCCTGTCCCCAATCACAAAAGCACTGTTTTCACAAAGTTCTGAATAGGCAATGCGTTTGGCGTTTACTGGCAGAGCGGTAACATGATCATGATTTATATGGAAAATCTCGCAATGCTTTTGTGAGGGAGTCATCCATGGTTGCGCCTCCACTATTTCAAAAGATTTCACACCCAAAAGCCAGCCGTCGCTACGACGTTCAACTGTTCCACCAAGCGCGTTCGCGATCAATTGATGCCCAAAACAAATGCCGACTAACTTTTTATTTGATTCCATGGAATCCCGGACAAACCGGTGCAATTTTTTTATCCACGGATGTTCATCATTGACACTGCAAGGGCTGCCCGTAATTAGGTAAGCGTCATAATCATCCAACTCAGGCCATTCTCCTTCTGCCACAAAAAACTGATCCAGTGTTGCGTCTGTCATTACAGGTTGTAGAAAATTGATAAATTTCTCTGATTCGGTGATACCAAGGTCCGTTGACCAGTAGTCGCGAGGTACTGTATCCAATATTCCAAGTTTCATACACTTTACATTTATGAGTTACTCCGAAAACCAACCAGATTCAGGTTGATCAAACCACATGTGAATTTGTCCGGTACCAATAGCGTTTTCGTATTCACTGAATCGCCGACCAACTGCTTTGCAGTCACTTCCACCGGGCGGCGGTCACCAATAATTTATCCGCAAAATAAAAAAACTCATTGATTAAAAACCTTCGGGTCATGTTGAATACTTTAAAAGATCAACCTTAAATACTCGACCGAAATCAATCTCACTTCTATTGATTCAGCTCAACTTCCCCTTGTAATTCCGCCAGAATAGAACGTCCCATCGCCGTGTCTGCCAGAGGGCGCGTCAAGTCACCCAAGGTATCAAGTTGAGCCTTGAGCACTTGAGAATCCTGCCCCTTTATGCTTTGCCGGACGACTTCCATTTGTTTGCGGATTTCGTCTCGCTCCATTTCGCTCAAAGTACTTTCCGCAACATTCCAGTTTTGTTCAATTCCACGAAAAACCCGCTCCGCTGTTTGCCGAAATTCTATCAATTGACGTTCATTAAAATCATCAATCGCGTGTTCGAAGGAATCCTCCATGATTCGCTCAATTTCAAACTGGGTCAAGCCATGAAATGGAATGACCTCAATTTCCGCCTTTTTGCCGCTACGCTTTTCGATTGCAGAAACAGTGAGAATTCCGTTTGCATCTACACGGAACATAACTTCTACAAGAGGTAATCCGGCTTTCATTGGCGGAATCCCACGCAACTTAAACTGACCGAGTGCGCGGCAATCCTTGATTAATTCTCGCTCCCCCTGAAAAATATTAACATCAATTGAAGTCTGATCATCAACATTAGTGGTAAAAGTTTCTTTTTCTTCGATTGGGATTGTGGTGTTGCCAGTAATGATTTTACTGAATGTTCCGCCTAATGTTTCAATGCCTAGTGCCAAAGGAATCACATCAAGCAGTAAAAAGTCGCGACGTCCGCCAGCCAGCAAATGCCCCTGAATTCCTGCGCCGATTGCCACAACTTTGTAGGGATCAATTGCCACATGAGGTGAGCGTCCGAAAAAAGATTCAATTTTCTTACGCACCCCCGGAACTACTGTTGAACCGCCAACCAGCACAACTTCGTCAATTTGTGTCGTCGAAAGTTTTGCCTCTTTCAGAACGTGACGGCAACTTTCCAGAGTCTGTTCTATCATTGGTGCAATCAGAGACTCAAAGTCTTCTACTTTAAAAACTCCCGAAAATGACTTGCCCTGTTTTGGAAATTCCAGTGAGTAATCCGTTTCCGGAGAAAGACTGAGTTCTATTTTGATGGACTCCGCGGCTTTTTTTAAAATTTGTTTTGACTCTGGATCATCAAACTCTGCCTCCGCATATTCCTGCTGAACCCTGCTTTTCAAAATTTCGACCACCGCCTGGTCAAAATCATCTCCTCCAAGTTGAGTATTTCCGTGTGTGGCAATGACTTTAAAAATTTTTCCGGAGAGTTTGAGAATGGAAATATCAAAAGTTCCTCCACCCAGATCATAAACGGCAACCAGTCCGTCTTTTTGTAAGTCCCGTTTTTCATCAAGACCATAAGCAATTGCCGCGGCAGTCGGCTCATTGATGATACGCGCCACTTCCAGTCCGGCAATTTGAGCAGCCGCGCGCGTGGCCTGACGTTGTGCGTCATCAAAATATGCGGGAACAGTAATTACAACTTTTTCAACAGGTTCACCGAGTGATTCTTCGGCACGCTGTTTTACTTTTTTCAAAATTTCTGCAGATAATTCCTGTGGTGTAAAATCTTTGTAAGACTCGCTTTCACCAATCCGTACTTTAAGTAAATTACGTTCCCCTTCCACAACTTGATACGGCAGTTCATACACGCTCTCTCCTAATTCTTTCAAGTCACGTCCCATCAAACGTTTAATGGAAAAAACGGTTTTTTCCGGATTAGAAATTCTTCGCTCCTGAGCTTCCTGTCCAACCAGCCATCCGGAATCGATACGGGACAAAACGGAAGGTGTGACCGCGTTTTCACCCTCGCCGATTACTTCTGGTCCTTCATCAAAAACAGTTGCAGACAAACTGTTTGTTGTGCCCAGATCAATACCGATTATGCGTTCCATTTAGATGTAGTTGGTGTTTGGTGGAAGTTATGGTTTAGCCGCTAAGTTCGCTCAAAAACGCTAAGAATAATTCCTGTTTTTATGTATTAAAAAAAGGAAACACACTGTGTTTTTCCGGAAGAGTACAATAAGGATTTAAGATTTTAACAAGTTTCCGGATTCCCGCTTTCGCTGGAATGACAACTCTTTATGGGCTTGAGAACTTTTGAATTGTTCATGATTTGAAATTCTTAATTTTATTAGCGATTTTTATCGATCTTAGCGGCAAATAAAAACTCGCAATGCGGCTAATCTATTGCCGGAATACGGTCCAGCAAGCGGCGTAGATAGCGTTCTGCGTTTAAGTGGGTTTGAAGTTGCTGGAGTATTTCGGGATCTTCCGGATTGTCTTCAAACTTTTTGAAAAGAGGAAAATAATCTGCTTCAATATTTTTTTGTCTCCCGTTCAAATCCTCACGCATTCCGGACAATTCCGCCTCGTTTCCGGATTCCAGCAATTCATCAAGTGATTCCTGCAAAAAAAACATTTCACCCAAAAAACCATCGGGTAGGGAACGCTCATCCAACTTCTGCTTTTTGCACAACAAATGTAGCAAATAATCGGCCCGCGAAGTAGGTTCGCGAAGAGTATTGAAAGCTGTGTTCAGAATTGCGGTGGCGGATTCGCTCAAACGTTTTTCCGCTTCCGGAGCTGAACCGTAAAAATCCGGATGCAACTCCAGCGAAAGCTGCTGGTAACGTTCCTCCAATTCAGCGGATTTGATTTCAAAACTAATCGGGAATCCCAGCACTTCAAAAAAATCAACTTCGTTTGGAAAAGTCTGAAGTGCGTTACAGGAAAAACAGAAAAGGCGCGAAACCAGAACGGATTCGCACTTTTGGCAGGCCGATTGCTCTAAAGCCATAGCTTGCTATTAAAAAATTTAGGCTATAACTCAGTCTTTGTTTCTGCTTTTGTAGTCGGAGATTGCGGCTTTGATCGCATCTTCTGCTAAAACAGAGCAATGAATTTTTACCGGAGGCAATGAAAGTTCTTCGACAATTTCAACATTTTGGATAGTCATTGCTTCATCAATACTTTTGCCCTTGACCCATTCTGTTGCCAGACTGGAACTGGCAATAGCGGATCCGCAGCCAAAAGTTTTGAATTTAGCATCCACAATTTCTTTTGTTAGCGGATCGACCTGAATTTGCAGTTTCATCACGTCCCCACATTCCGGAGCGCCCACCAATCCGGTGCCGACATTCATGTCACTTTTATCCAAACTTCCAACGTTCCTAGGTTCGTTGTAATGATCAATAACTTTTTCGCTATAAGCCATGTTACTCCTTTCTAAATTAATTAATTATTCTCAGCTCAATGGGATGACCATTGTACTGTTGACAAATCGATACCCTCTTGTACCATTTCATAAAGCGGTGACATTTCACGGAGTCGTTTAACTGCAACTATCATTTTCTCTGCGGCATAATCAACTTCCTCAACTGTAGTAAAACGCCCCATACCAAAACGAATTGACGAATGTGCCAAATCGTCTCCTACTCCCAACGCGCGTAAAACATACGAAGGCTCCAAACTTGCGGAAGTGCAGGCTGAACCGGAAGATACCGCCAAGTCACTGACTCCCATCATCAAACTTTCTCCTTCAACATAACCGAA
This sequence comes from SAR324 cluster bacterium, assembly GCA_016764995.1. Classification (GTDB taxonomy): domain Bacteria; phylum SAR324; class SAR324; order SAR324; family NAC60-12; genus Arctic96AD-7. The sequence continues at coordinate 26,217 of JAESQU010000067.1, forward strand.
ACTCAAATTGAGATTATTCGGCAATCGTTCTGTCGGATGTCCATTGAGAAAAATATAATCCAATTCCGAAGTCAAGCGGTCGTAAAGCCTTTGACGCAAACCTGTCAGGCGTTCCGCTTCTGATGCCATTTCTTCCATTGACAATTCCAGGGCCTTTGCGAAGCCGACAATTCCGGTCACATTCAGGGTCCCGGAGCGCATTCCACGTTCGTGACCTCCGCCAAACATGATCGGTGACAAACGGACACGTGGTTTTTTGCGCCTTACGTACAACGCGCCCATTCCTTTTGGACCATATATTTTGTGCGCTGACATTGAAAGGAGATCGATATTCATCTCCTCAACGTCAATTGGGATTTTCCCTACACCCTGTGTGGCGTCTGTATGAAAAAGCACTCCCTTTGCACGAGTGATTTCACCAATTTCCTTGAGTGGATTGAGTGTGCCGATTTCGTTGTTTCCGGCCATCAGCGAAACTAAAATCGTATCGTCCCGGATAGAATCTTCCAATTGTTTTAGCTCAATACAACCATTTTCGTCCAGATTCAGAAAGGTAATTTCGTAGCCCCGTTGCTCCAATGCGTGACACGGATCAATCACAGCTTTGTGTTCAATTGGACTTGTGATGATATGTTTGCCCTTGTTCTGGTAAAATTCGGCTACTCCCAAAATTGCGAGATTGTCGGATTCTGTGGCTCCGCTGGTAAAAACAATTTCCTTTCCGCCGGCACCGATAGCGTTACCAATAGATTCCCGGGCATCTTCCACAACTTGTTCAACTTGCCAACCAAAGGAATGATTACGACTGGCGGCATTTCCAAATGATTCCGTGAAAAACGGCATCATCGCCTCTAGCACTTTCGGATCAACCGGAGTGGTCGCATTGTAATCAAGATAAATGGGCAGTTTCATAAGAAAAATCCTTTACGGTTAAGTTAATTGGTTGTGCGTCTCTAATGATCGCGGATAATGTTGTTTCTTCAACAAACTGTTGAATTTTATAATGCAAAGCAAGCAGGGGGCGTCGAGTTGGACAACACTGATGAACTTTGCACAAATCCTCATCATGCACACATTCTACTAATTCGAATGCAGTATCAGTGGATTGGATAATCTCAAACAAGTTAATTTCATCCGCTGAACGTGCTAATACATAACCCCCGCGCTGTCCGCGAGTTGACTCAATCAATCCGGAAGAAACCAGTTGTTTCAGGATATTAGCCACCATGGGATAAGGCAATTTATAATGCGTAGCCACTTCCTGCGCGCTCACCGGAGCTTCCGCTTCACCTAAATGAGTCAGCAAAATAATCGCGTAGTCCGTCTTTTTTGATAATTTCAGCATTATCCTCTTTTTTTGAAGTTTCCTTAAACTAGCACTGATTTAGTACTATATCAAGTAAAATCTAAAAATAATACGAAAAATATTAAAAAATTATTTTTTGAGAGAAAAATTCAGGCAGGTTTTAATCGACAACAGCGGAAGTTCTTTCTTCCGGAATAGGGATATTTATGGTCTGGTGGAGCAACTGTTCCGACAGGCCAACCTCCCAAACGCGAAAATCCGGACGAACATCATTTGTATGATCAACCGCTAAGAACCGAGTCTGCATGCTCGATTCGATTCGTCCGCGAG
>JAESQU010000068.1 GCA_016764995.1 SAR324 cluster bacterium
GACCAGTGCGAAGATGCTGGTTTCGGATTTGAAGCCTTTAGCAGCATACTATTATTGTGTTCCCACTTGTTGTTGGTATTTTTCTAAATTAGCTGGTGCATAGGATGGCTTCAGGTAAGGTAAAGAAAATAGTATTGATGTAGGGGAATCTTCTTGATTAGACTTGAAAAATTCGGAATTTCAGCAACTATGCAGGCGTATTACCTGCTGATCATAACGACGTTGTGCTGGGGCCTAAATGCAGTGTTCGCACGAATGGCTGTTGGGGAAATTTCACCAATGCTGCTAGTTTCAGTCCGCTGGTTGGGCACCCTCATCCTCCTGGCTCTGTTTGCGGGCAGAGCCATCATCGCAGACCTGGCGGCTATTCGCCGGAACTTGGGCTACACATATCTGTTGGGTACCGCGGGATTAGGTGGTTTCGGCACGCTGATTTATTACAGCGCCTATACCACCACGGCCGTCAACATCGGAATCATTCAGGGGGCTATGCCCGCCATCGTGTTAATAGGGAGCTATTTCTTTTTCAGAACCCCCGTCAGCCTCCTGCAAATCGGCGGTGTTGCCGTTACCATCCTTGGGGTCGTCTTTGTGAGCATCCACGGAGAGTTTGAGCGTCTGATGACCTTGAGCTTCAATACGGGAGACCTGCTGATGCTGATTGCCGTGTTGCTTTACGGATCCTACACCTTAGGGCTTCGGCGGAAGAATGACCTCTCATCGATTGCGCTTTTTGCATCAGTGGTTGCTTCGGCTTTTATTTCAACCTTGCCGTTGACGATTTATGAGTTTGCTTCGGGGCGAACGGTCTGGCCTGAGCTGCAGGATTGTGTCCTTGTCGGGCTGATCGTGCTTTTTCCTTCCTTCATTTCACAGATTTGCTTCATTGCCAGCGTGAAGTTGATCGGACCTGTGCGTTCTGGAATGTTCATTAACCTTGTTCCGGTTTTTGCCTCCTTCTTTGCTGTCGTCCTTCTGGAGGAGGACTTTGAGCTATTCCAAGGGCTTTCCTTGCTTCTTGTGCTTTCCGGAATCTACATCTTCGAGAAATACAAGCCCATAACCACTTAGCCGGTTTGCATAATCACCCGGCACGTGTTTCGGATTAAAAATTAAGATATATATTCTCCGCGATCATTTGATAAACACTAGTCTGGTCAGGATTTTCGCATTTAATGGCACTGATTATTTTTGTTGCAATTTTTCGATCTAATGTATAGTTGAAAAGTCGGAGAAGCATATCAAGCCCCGAGTTTTGGCTAGATGAATACATATAACCCCGAGAACTTATAAGGCAGTCTTCCCTCAATGCCAGTTAAGAACTCAAGAGACAGTAATTAATAATTTATACACAATTTCCCCCTACTCAGCATCAATGCCTTACAGATGATGGAAGCGTTGCATTTATATCACTGTTTGTTTTGGACAGTTCCATTTTTGACTTTTTTATGGCTATTACAATTCTTGCAAAGTACCATGGGACTACTCCAGATAAAAGTTAAGTTTGTATTATTTCAAAAACATATCTAGAAGTGACAATTTCTAAGTATTTGATAAGTTATGGGAGTAAGGAAGGAATTAATTGAAGATAAATCTGATGTCGTAATAATGGGAGGTGGTTTGGCTGGTCTTTCTCTTGCGATTCAACTTAAAAATAAGGCGCCAGATGCAAGCATTATGGTTATAGAAAAAGCCCGTTTCCCAAGACCGGAGGCAGCTCTGAAGGTAGGAGAATCCACGGTAGAAGTCGGCAGTCATTACTTTGAAAAAATATTGGGCCTGAAAAATATACTGGATCAGGAAATCAGAAAACTCGGATTGCGTTTCTTTTTTACCCGCAACGATAATCGGGACATTACACTTCGTACAGAACTGGGACCAAGTCATTTTTTGACAGTTTGGAGCTACCAATTGGATCGGGGGCGCTTTGAAAACGCTTTGGCGAAACACTGCGAAAATTTGGGTATCAACCTCATCAGCGAGGCCAGTGTTCGTGATTTGGAGCTGGCAAAAAATGATTCCCGTGTTTTATTTAAAAAGAGAGGTGAAACTCATAGTTTAAAGGCAAAATGGCTCGTGGATGCCAGTGGACGTGCCAGCTTGCTGAAAAGAAAATTGGGCTTGGCCAAAAGCATCAAACACAACATCAATGCCGCTTGGTTTCGGATTGCAGCCAAAATCAATGTGGACGATTGGTCAACTGATGTTGAGTGGAAAAAACGAAATGAACTCACCCGCTATGCGAGCACGAATCATTTGTATGGAAAAGGCTATTGGACATGGCTGATTGCTTTGTCTTCCGGTTCTACGAGCATCGGTATCGTTGCTGATGAGCGGATCCATCCTTTCAACACCATCAACACATTTGACAAGGCGCGGGAATGGTTGAAAAACTACGAACCACAGTGTTCGGACAGGATCGAGGAAAAGATAGATTTGTTTCAGGATTTTCTTTGTCTCAAGCATTTTTCTTATCGTTGCAAACAGTTATATTCTGAAGATGGTTGGTGTTTGACGGGAGATGCAGGAATGTTTCTCGATCCACTTTATTCCCCTGGGAGTGATTTTGTCGGTATGAACAATGGTTTTATCACCGATATCATTTCTAAATTTTTGCAGGGTCAAAATATTTCGCAAGAAGTTCATGAACATGAGCGAACGTTCCGTTCAATTTTTTCCGGATTTACTCCAATTTATGAGGATCAGTATTCGACAATGGCGAATTCAAAGGTGATGAGTTCAAAGTTTGTTTGGGATTTGATGATGTATTGGGGCGGTATTGCTCCCCTCTTTTTCAATCAAAAGTTGACAGATATCGAATTCATGAATTTTGCTCGCCCTATACTCTTCGATTTTTTTAACCTCAATGTTCGCATGCAAGATTTGTATCGCGCCTGGACTGTATTAGATGATGATCAACAACATCCCGCTGGAATCTTTCTGGATTATGCGGAATTACCACTTGTCAAACAATTGAACAGAGATTTGCTAGTTTTAAAAGAAGATGAAAAACTTTTGAAGCAGTTACGAGAAAATCTGAAATCCGCTGGAGAATTGGCTGATGAAATCTATAGTGAAGCCATCAAAGATTATTCGGAATTGAAGGACGAAAACGTTTCCACTTCTTCCTCATCGATAGCGCACCTTAAAGGATTCTACAATGAATTTACTGTTCGTTAACACCAACCAAACTCGAATGCCGGACCCTGTTCCCCCGATAGGTCTGAGTTATCTGGCCGGGGCAATGCGTCGTGCGCAACACGATTGTGATATTTTTGACCTGACATTCCAGTCTCAATTTGAGGAAAAATTGAAAGCGAGTATTCGGGGAAGAAAGCCGGAAGTGATTGGCTTGTCATTGCGCAATGTGGACAATACTGCTTATCCGAAGACTGTTTCTTATTTCGAGCATTTTCAAAAAATTGTCCGGATTTGTCGGGAGGTTGCTCCGGAAACTCCGATTGTCGTCGGCGGCCCTGCCTTTTCATTGTTTCCAGAAGAATTTATGGAGTCTCTTGACGTGGATTATGGTATTGCTGGAGAAGGAGAAATTGCCCTGTTGGAATTGCTGGAAAAATTGGAATCTGGAGATTTTCCCACTGAGAAGATTATTTTTCACGCACAAGGCGGACAAGTGAATTTGGATGAGCTGACTCCAGCATGGGATTTGCTGGATACGCAAAAGTATTTTCATGATGGCGGCAGCCTTAATATTCAGACCAAACGCGGTTGCCGCTTCAAATGTTCGTATTGTTCATACCCTTTGCTGGAAGGTGCCTCTGTGCGTCAGCGTGATCCTGAAAAAGTGGTGGACGAGATGGAGTATTGTTTCAATGAATACGGGATCGACTATTTTTTTTCGTGGACAATGTCTTCAACTATCCCAGAGAACATTCCATTGCGATCTGTGACACAATCATCAAACGGGGCTTGAAAGTGAAATGGACTGCCTATACATCTCCGGGAGTGGAAGATGAGAAAATGTTTTCGATCTACAAAGAAGCGGGTTGTGATGCACTGGATTTTGGCTCGGATGCAATGAGTAATGTGAGCTTGGCCACAATGTCAAAATGGTTTACTGTTACCAAAATCAAAGAAGCTTCTCACTGGTGCAGGGAGTATGAGATCAACTTCAGTCATTCATTGATTTTTGGTTCTCCGGGAGAGACCAAAGACAGCTTAGAGGAAACGATCGCAAACGTTCATGAGTGCGATCCAACAGTAGTGATTGCGATGATTGGTGTTCGGCTTTACCCGAATACTCCGTTATCTAACCGTTTGATTAAAAAAGGCTGGATTACTCGAAAAGAAATAGGACTGAAACCAGTTTTTTATGTGGAAGAATCCATTCGGGAATTTATTTTTGATCGTCTGTTGGAAGAACGCCAAAACTACAGCAACTGGATTCTGCCTGGTTTTGGCAAAAAAATGAAACATCCGATGCTGTTTGAACGCTTACGTAACAAAGGCGCAAAAGGGCCGATGTGGAAGATGTTGGCCTGAGAGGCAACAGTATAGAAAAAACAGATTTGTGATGATCAAAAGACTTGTTTTTGGAGATCTTGCGTTCGTAATCCTTTGGATAATGGCTGCTTGCACCCAAGATGTGGTTCCTCCTGTCAAACAGGTAAATATTGCTCGTAATCTGAAATTTTCTTTGTTGCCGCCTGAAAGTTTTGGGCAATCGCTCTCGGTGTTGCAAAGTCTTGAGGTGCAATACAAAGGGAAAACTCATCAATTGTTGGCCCAATTAGAAATCACCCCAAAAAAAATGACATTTGTGGGTCTATCGCCAATGGGTAATCGTCTGTTTACAGTGTTGTGGACAGGACAAAATTTTTCAGATGAACATTTGTTGAAGAATATCAAAGATGAGTGGCCATTCCCATTTGAACCAAAACGTATATTGGCAGATGTACAGTTGGCGTTGTGGCCAAACATACCAACACAGAACGGTATCAAAATCAGAGAAACTGCACTTCCCAATCTGAGTCGTGAAATTTTAAGATCGGATTTGAAAGAGTACCCAATCATGCGCATCACTTATGAAACTCGTCCATTCTGGCAGGGGCTGATCGTCATTGAACATTTGGAACGTAATTATCAATTGAGCATTGAAACTTTACAGATAAATCGGCTTCCATGAAAAATCTTTGGGGAAATGCTCAGAAAAATTCTTTCTGCCAACTTTCAGCAATGGGGATTGTCTCGGCTTTGGGAAATAAACACAAAGAAATATTGAAGAACCTCCTTTCCGGGCCTCCCGGAAAATTAACGGAAGGGCCGAACCTGCTCAATGAACGAAAATTTGGTGTTCGGAATGTTAAAACGACTCTAGCGGAAATACCGGAAAAACTAAGTCGATACCGCTGCCGGAATAATGCTTTGGCACTGACCGCATTTCAGCAAATCGAAGAACGTGTTGAATCTGTTCGGGAAAGCACTGAATCGTTCAGGATGGGTGTTGTGATGGGAACCAGCACTTCCGGAATGTTGTCCACCGAGCAAGCGCTGCGTTTCCGCAATGACACAGGCCAGTTTCCTGAACAGTTTGACTATGCTCAACATGAAATGAACGGCCTTGCCGATTTCATCGCAGAGTACTCCGGAATTACTGGTCCGGCTTACACGATTTCGACAGCCTGTTCTTCCAGTGCAAAAGTGTTTGCTTCGGGGCGTGCGCTTTTGGAAATGGGACTTTGTGATGCGGTTGTGATTGGAGGTTCAGATTCGTTGTGCGAGTTTGTTTTGAACGGTTTTTCTTCACTCGAAGTACTTTCCCCTGAAATAAGTAATCCGCAGAGTCAAAATCGCCAAGGGATCAATTTGGGAGAAGGTGCGTGTGTGTTTTTAATGAAACGTATGCCCGGTGGAATTCAGTTGCGGTGGGTGGGTGAATCCAGCGATGCACACCACATGTCGTCCCCCGATCCTCAAGGACGAGGGGCACAGTCTGCGATGCAAAACGCACTTAATGATGCTAAAATGACTCCGGACGAAATTCAATATATCAACTTGCATGGAACTGCAACGCGTTTGAATGACGAAATGGAATCTC
>JAESQU010000069.1 GCA_016764995.1 SAR324 cluster bacterium
TTCCAGGAGGGCGTCCACTGCCAATAAACGTGGGTCACAAATATCCACATGACTCCGGATGGCCAGTAAACCTCGTGCTACCGCTAAATCACAATATCTGAGGGCTCGCTCCTTGATTGCTTCAACCGTTAAGTGCGGTTTTAATTCGCCCCACAAGGCTATGCCTTCCAGCAAAGTTCCGGACTGATTCAAACGGGGCTGACCCAAACTGAGGGTGGCATCCATATGAAAATGAGCGTCAACAAACGGAGGGCTGACCAGATACCCGGAAGCATCAATTTCTTTCTCAGCTTTTGCGGTCAAAGCCACCTCAAGTGCAGCAATTTTTCCGTCCTTGATTCCAATATCAAAGCCAACTCTTCCATCCGGAAGATTTGCGTTTCTAATGATTAAGTCCATATATTGCTCTTATTTTATTAGGTTTGTTGCTTAAGTAAAAAGTGCAGCATTGTAAAATAATCACCACAGAGCCACAGAGGTCACTGAGGAAAATATAACAAGAACAGTCCACTGAGCTCTTAAACGGACTCATCGGCAGGTGAGCCAACTTGATAGATAGCTTTGGGCTTAAAAAAATATCGCTGAAATCGTTGATCCGAAATTAGCGAAAGTAGCCGTACAAGGAGCCAGACTGCCAGCAGAGCAAAAATTAAGCGTCCAACTAAAAAGCCCCACAAGCTTCCACCGAGTAACAACATGAGTAAAGTGTCTTCGACGAAACTGTGGAAAAGTCCCATCAGCACCAGCGCGAAAAAAATATCCCTCGGCGGAATCGTGCCCGCGCGGGATTCTTTGATTATCAAACCTCCGCCATACGAAATTCCCAGAGTGATACCGATAACCGTGATGTTCGTTGCTTCTTTGCCTATTCCAAGTTTACTGAGCAACGGTTTAAAAATGCTCTGTAATAATTTGCTGAGGCCAAACTTGTCGAGTACTTTCATCATCAGCATTATTCCAAGCAAAATCAGAAACATCAACATCAAACCCACAATTTGATCCCTGGCCCAAGTCAGTAAACTTACGGCTCCTGTTTCCGGATGCCACAGTAAAATGTTGCTTTCCGCAAGCCAGTTTCCCCAGAGCAAAATCTGATTCAGGATAAATCCGTAAAGCAAAGCTCCACCGATCCGGAGAATCCCCATGCTTAACCAGCGCGGTCCTGCTTTGTTGGCAATTTGCAGTTCAACGGGAAGTGAATGCGCAATCAGCATCATTGATGTCAAAACCGTTACCTGGCCGACTGTCAGCATTTCACTCGCAGCGAGATCCGCAAAGATAATAATGCCTGGAAAAAATCCTGCAACCAGAGTTGCCGCCCAGACCAGACCCATGCTTCCCGGAAGTCCGACGATCCCCATTACGGGAGCCAGCCACTGTCCGAGGATATCGATGGCGCCCATTTCTTTGAGAATCTTGACCACGATAATCATTGGAATCATGATCCGAAAAAGCGGCAAAGCAACATTCAATGCTTCTCGAAAAAAATCCCGTACTTTTAAAAAAACAGGCTTAATAATCTTTGTCATGCTGGAATTACTTTTCCGGGATTCATCAGATTATGTGGATCAAACGCCTGTTTAATCTGGCGCATCAGCTCCAGGGAATCACCGTGTTCGGCTTCCATATATTTTAATTTTCCGGAACCGATTCCGTGTTCTCCGCTGCAGGTTCCTCCCATCCGTAGAGCACGCTCGACCAAGCGATCATTCAAGGGTTGATAACGCTTCAATTCCTCTTCTTCGTTTTCCGGATCGATCAGAAAAAGCAGGTGAAAATTTCCGTCCCCTACATGTCCCACCAAAGGTACGAAAAGACCGCACTCATCGATATCCTGACGTGTTTCCAGAATACAATCCGCCAATCGTGAGATCGGCACGCAGACATCCGTCGGCCAGCCTTTTGATCCCGGACGCAATGCCAACGCTGCGTAATAGGCATTGTGACGCGCTTCCCAAAGTTTTTGCCGTTCCTGTTCACGAGTCTCCCATTGAAAATCGCTTCCGCCTTCATCGTTTGAAATTTCTTTTACCATTTCCGCCTGTTCCTTGACCCAGGCCTCTGTGCCGTGAAATTCAAAAAACAAAGTTGGTTTGAGTGCATAATCAAAATCTGCATAACGATTGATTGCATCAACTTGTACTTCATCCATTAGCTCAATTCTGGCTACAGGAATTCCCATCTGGATTGTGGAGATTGTGGTGTTCACCGCGCCTTCCATAGTTTCAAAGGAACAGACTGCGGCAGAAATTGCTTCCGGAACTCCGTAAAGACGAAGCTGAATTTCCGTAATAATTCCCAGTGTTCCTTCCGAGCCGACAAAGAGGCGTGTCAAATCGTAACCCGCGGAAGATTTTCTGGCCCGGGTTCCAGTACGGATGATGCGTCCGTCTGCGGTTACCACCGTTAAGCCCATCACATTTTCACGCATGGTTCCGTAACGAACCGCGTTGGTTCCGGAAGCGCGGGTTGCCGTCATTCCGCCCAGAGAAGCGTCCGCTCCGGGATCAATTGGAAAAAAGAGTCCGGAATTCCGCAAATGCTGATTGAGTTGTTTCCTGGTTACTCCTGCCTGAACACGGCAATCCAGGTCGTTTTCGTTTACTTCCAGCACCTGATTCATTCCGGAAACGTCGAGGCAGACTCCGCCATGCAATGCGGCAACATGACCTTCGAGAGAAGTTCCGGTGCCAAACGGAATGATCGGCTTTTTGTACTGAAAACAGATGCGAGCTATCTCCGCGACTTCATCATTATTTTCCGCGAACGCGACTGCTTCCGGAGGCGCTGAGGCATGAAATGATTCGTCACGGCCATGCTGTTCACGCACCGATTCTGACAAGGAGAGGCGCTCGCCCAATAATTTTTGCAGTTCCTGCAAACAGGGGTCTTTGCTGGAAGCTGAGTAAGTAGTTTTTTTGGATTGTTTCATGTTGTGTATATTGAACAATTAGCGGATGTATTTCAAAATTTCCATAGAGCGCATAATAATTGAACACCTTTAAATGTTCAAGTTCTGGTTTGGAATTCAGCAGTCAATTTGCGATGCCAAACGTCACTTAAGAAATTGTTTGAGACGCCTGTTATAAACTGCTCAAGGCTAAGAAAAGCTGTAGCCTATTATCTGGCATTGGAATGAATCCAAATTGCTCGTAATACTTTCTTGCTTTTTCATCCTTTGCATCCACAAAAAATCCCATGATGCCGATGTTTCTCGAAATGATCAATGCTCTCTCAAGAGCATTTACCTTCATATTCTTCCCGAAACCTTTACGTTGATGATTTTTGGAGACTGCGAGGCGAGCTAATTTTGCTGCAGGAACTCTTGAAGGATATTTCTTCGCAAAATTTTTGGGCAGGACTTCTGCTTGAACTTCACAAAAAGCCAAAGTGAAATAGCCCAAAATGATTTCAGGTTGCTTTTCCTCAATTAAAACGAAAGTCCTGGAAATTCCTTTGACAAGATGTTGTCGGGCGATATTTTTTAAATATCGATTCAGTTCTTGTACTCCACAATCAAATTGAGTTCGATCATGTTTTTGGCTGAGTTCCTCTATTTTCAACATTGGGAAAGTTCTCCTGATACGCATCCATAGCTTCCAATAGTTTTTTATTTATTGGTGGCGGGTTCTCGACTGTCTCAAAAAACAGTTCTGCATCACGTTGACTCATCTGAATCACTCGCTCCTGCTCAAGCAACTTTTCCGCTTTTTCAAGAGCCGATTGCACTAAAAATTGATTTAGTGTCGCTCCAACCACATGTGCTGCTTCTGTCAGCCTTTCAAATACATGCTGAGGAATTCTTGCAGAAACCCTTTCTGTCTGCTTCACTGCTGTCATCTCAAACTCCTTTCTGAATCTAAAAATTATGGATAACAATAATTTATCGTTTTGGCGCCAAAATGGCGACATAAATTATAGCCATGAAAAAAACGAAAGCTACTTTAAGCGGAAGTCTTTATTCCTAAAAGGTCTCAGAACTGGCTCCTGTTTTGAAATGATTAAGAATGGTTTCAGCTAACACTTATTACGATTTCATTATTACTTGACATATTGTTGTACATTATGTACATTTAGTACATCTATAAACAAAAAACTTTTAACAAAAAATTGAGGAATGAAATGACCATTACTATTTCCACGGCAAGCGCCAGAAAGAATTTTGCAGAAATTGTAAATCAGGTTGCCTACGGAGTTGAACCTGTTATTTTGACTCGGCGAGGTAAGGAAGTTGCCGCATTGGTTTCCATTGAAGAACTCGAACTGCTCCAGCAAATAGAAAATCATCTCGACATTGCGGACGCTAAAAAAGCCCTTGCTGATGGCGGTGACAACTTGCATGCAGAAGAAGTTTGGAAACAACTGGGATTGTAGCGAATGACGTATTCACTGGAATTTCGTCCTTCAGTATTAAAAAGCCTGAGCCGCTTTCCTAAACGTGATTTGGTGCGCCTCAAAAAGAAAATGGTAGAATTAGCGAACAATTTACCCTCCACAAAGATCACCAAGATGAAAGGAGACAATCCTTTTCATAAAGTTCGATCAGGTAACTACCGCATCATTTATGAAATTCATGAAAACAAACTGGTAATTTTAGTGGTCAAAGTTGGACATCGAAAAGATGTTTATAAAAACATCAACTAAATAAAGGCCACACTAGAAATTATTATATAAATATTGTTGGATATCCGACAATATTCTAGTAATAAAAAAGATTATTAAACAGTTATGTGTAAAATATATTCGATAAATATAATTATAATTGCTCAATTTTATTCAATTCATGTATAAAATAATGTGATAAAACTGTCAATATACTAACTGCATATATGGGTTTGGGTGGTCACATTGTTCCCTTTCTTATTGACTAAAAGGGTATCAGAAAACTAACAGAATATGAGTGAGTGGCGTTACAAGGGTTCCCAAAAACATTTGTATTTCCTGATGAAGTCAGTAAAAACAAACGTTATACTCAAATCGGTAACTCAGTATCTGTGCCTATCTCAAAAATGCTCGCCAACTTAGTAAAAATTAAATTAGAAAATGAAGGAATAACATGCATGATAAAATAGGGTGGAGTTTTTGAATAGATGATTCTGATGAATGGGATGGGTTAAATCTTTCTTGAATTGAACATTTTACTGTGGATACTCTTTTAAGTTTTGGTAAAATAAATTTATATTCTTATAACGACTATTTGATTTATGGCTACTAATAAGCATAAAAATTATGAAATTTTGAATTTAATAGGATACGCATTATCAAAATTTAATCTGAATTTTGTAAAAGAATTTGGTTTTGAAACAAAAAATGAATTTTATGAGGAAATTGTCAAATTCAATATTGCTGATACAACAGGAACTGTAAAAAATAGACAAGATTTGTTTGACCCTTTTTTTGATAATGAAAGAAGGGGTTGGTGGCAAAAAGGAGATGCTTATATACACAGAAAAATTCTTATAGATTCTCTTTATGGTGAGCTTAATGTAAAAGAATTTTCTAATCTTGTTAAGATTTATATCAAGGAAACGTTTAAAGTTGATATAAAAAATGTTGAAAATATTAGTCCAATACTAAAGAGCAAATTTAGACAGCTTCAAGAAACTGGACAGGAAGCAGAACTATTTTTTATAAATAATTTTAAAAACTTTCATAAATTTAGAGAAGGAAGTATAGAGGATGCAAGACTCTTTGGTGATGGTTATGATTTTCAAATTAAAGTTTTAGATCGGTTTTTTTAGTTGAAATTAAAGGATTACACATTAATTATGGAAGTGTAAGATTTACAAAAAATGAATTTTTAAAAGCTCAGAAATTCAAGAATGATTATGGGCTTGTGATTGTTAGAAATCTTTCAAATATTCCGAGAATGACTCTTATTTTCGACCCAGTTAATAAGCTCAATTTTAAAAAACAAATAACTACGAACAAGCAAATCACATATCACACTGAATCAAATAATTGGCGGTAATTTTAAATAAATACCACACAAAATGTTGTTTTATCGCATCCATATCTCTTCGCTTCGCCTTCGTGTTTTCAAACGTCCCAATGAGTGATATATTAGCCCCGAAGTTTCGAAAGAAAACTTTTACATTTTGATAGACAAAAAGAACTTCAATCAACTATCAAGGAGAACCTTGAAAGATACAGGAATGGTGATTTTGATAATTTGGAAATTGATCCATCATGTTACATTGAAATGGAACATGAAATTGATGAAGACAAACTTAATAAAATACAATGTGATGTAGATTTTACTCCTGGGAATCAGGACAAAAATGAAGTCAAGAATTGTGTTTTAATATATGAGGGACTCAAGAAATTACAGCTTTACCACGCAAGAGATGAAAGATTGTGGGTATTATTGACCCATACAAAAATGCTCAATTATTGTCGAAAAAGATGGCCTATTCCTGAGGACGATGAAAAAGCTATTCAGCATGTAAAAAATCATTATTTTGTCAATGGAACAAGGGGGTTTGAAAGGAATAATGCGATTGCTCGTCTATGGTGGATGGCAAGTCTGTGTAGTAGCGTAAAAGGATTGCCACTTTACGAAACACTGACCTATTTTTTAGAACAATATGATGTCAGAGCAAATATTATTGAACGACCTAATACCTGCCAAAATATCAACGTATTTTCTGCAATTATACAAAAACTAAAAATATCCTACAAAAATGACAAAAAATTATTTGAGCGAATTATTTTCAGAGAGTTTATGAAAGAGATTAACCTTGTGGGAGGAATCAAACTTTTAGCGGCAATGAACAGTGATGCAATAAATTCCATAATTGATAATAGCGTCCTCGTTGCAGAAAGAGTTATTCAAGTTAATACAAATGTCTGAATAATAAGAGTCCCATCAATAATTAGCCTTGAAAAAACTTGATAAGGCGCTTAATGATTTTTTTTGTCATTCCATACCGGTTGTCATTCCATACTGGATCCAGGAACGCATTTATTGTATTTCATCCAGATCAAATTTTGCTAATATAATCATTGATTTATACTACAACACTTTCGTTAATAACAATTTCCGTTTTAGGACACACTGCGCCTAAAAGTTCGTTTAACTTTTCAATAGAAGGAATAGATCGACCCTGTTCATAACGTGCATAAGCATTGCGGGAAGTAACGCCAAGTCGTTCGGCAACTTGGGACAGTGAAAGTCCGCTCTGCTCTCTTTTTCTTTGGAGAAGCAATCCCACCATGGAACGGGTGTCACTTGAACCGACTTCAA
>JAESQU010000070.1 GCA_016764995.1 SAR324 cluster bacterium
AAAGTATGCTTTCGTGCCTCAGTGGTCTTGCTGTACCTTCCGTCTCGAATTGCTGTTTCAGTGTCGCTTATCCATATTCTTGCATCTGTTAGGCGATTAAAAGTGGCGATTACTTGCGGCTTCCCCTTCAATCGGATCCGTACTAAATATGATTTTTCCCCGTTCTTCCTAATTCTCTCAGTTATTTGTGCCATGTTCCCTTCGTAAGGTAAAAGTACAAGTTTTAACTTAATAGGGAAATTGTGCGATAAATTGCAACAAATGGCAACATAAAGATATGTAATCAGTTGGTTTTAATTTTTATACACTGATTATATTGATATTTTTGAATGTCGCATTAAAAATGTGCCTATTTTATGCCATTGTTAAATAAATTAATGGCATTATGTCTTAATTTTAAGAGGGATTTTTGTGACTTGTGTAAGAGGAAATGCTGCCAGTTTTTTGCTACTTTTTTTTCTCAATGGCACAAAATTGGCACATTTAAGGATTTTTTAGTAATGTAATTTTGCGTAAACCGTTGGTAATGCTGGTGCACCAGACAGGACTTGAACCTGTAACCTACTGATTAGAAGTCAGTTGCTCTATCCAGTTGAGCTACTGGTGCGTTAATTATTTCAATGACTTAGAGTACAAAATGATCAATATTGAAAAATGAACAAAAAGGAATACGTCTCAAACACCTACAAAAACATCCAACACACCTTCCAAACTTGTTGTGGTCTAAAATATTCAAAATTTCGTGGTTTTTTGTCATCCCGGACTTGATCCGGGATCCAGATACACAACCGGAGTAGGAATAAGATTTTATAGCATATTCCTGGATTCCGGGTCTTCACTTCGCTTCGCCTGGAATGACAAATTTCTACATGTTAGTCAAGACCTGACACATTCAGGAATTCCGCGCATCAATAAAAGTTGAAACACGATCAAACACTTCTGCCGATGAAAGAGTGGATGTGTCCATGACTAAATCAAAGTTAGAATAGTCATCAATATCAACTTGGTAGAGACTCATATAGTTTTTCCGCATGGTATCCCTGCGTTTTTGACTTGAATCAATACTATCACTGATAGTTGTAGCGTCTTCTGTAGTGCGTTCAGTGTCATTCAGAATTCTACTGGCCGCTTCTTTCAAGTCACAAATGAGACAGATCCGGATTGAGTCCGGCACAAAGTGAAATCCCAAATGCGCGTCCAGCACAAAATCATCATTTCCCTGGCCAAAAACACGCTGTTCATCATCCACCTGATGATCAACTTCAGGGTGCTCCGAAACATATTCAACAAGAAATTGAGTAATGTCGCTGTAACCATACTGACGGGACAATTTCCGCATAAAATCTCCGGTACCTTTTGTGCTTAATCCATAATGTTCCGCCAGCATTTGACGCAGGGTTGATTTTCCTGAACCGGGACTTCCTGCAAGTGTTATTTTCATGACAAAACTATTCAATATTCTGCAGTTGTTCTCTGACTTTTTCCAGCTCACTCTTGATTTCTACCGATGCTTGACTAATGCCCGCATGACTACTTTTTGAGGCAATCGTATTTACTTCACGATTTAATTCCTGCATCAGAAATTCCGCTTTTTTTCCAACTTCGCTTTGAACAAGGATATCATTCATGTGTTCCAAATGAGTCCGGAAACGCACAACTTCCTCACTTATATCAAGACGATCCGCAAGCAAAGCAATTTCCTGTTCCAGACGTTCCGGATTTAATTTTGAGCCTTCATTCAACTGTGAAAGACGATCCTGAAGACGCTCCCTACAACGACCTGGTTCATCCAAAGATAGTGTTTCAATTGTATTCAAAATGTTCGCACATGATGAAAGTCGTTCCTGAATATCATTCTGCATGGCCTGTCCTTCACGCACTTTCATTTCCCGCAAGCCTTCCAGTGCCTTGGCAAGAGATTCACGGATCACTTTTTCACACTCTTCCGGAGGCTCTCCGGAATTGTTTTCTTCAATGATATTTATGCTGGATAAGTCTCTTGCGTCAACACTGACTTTTCTTCCGGACAATGCTTCAAATTCCGTCAACAACTCATTATAACGTTGTGCTCGTTCCGGATTCAACTGAAGATTTTCTTCTCCGGAACCTTTTTCCAATCTGATTGAACAATCTATTTTCCCGCGAGTACAAATTGTTTTTATCTGTTTTTTAAAATCTGATTCCAAAGTTTGAAACCGCAAAGGAAGTCTACAACGTATATCCAGAAAGCGCTGATTTACCGAACGAATTTCTACTTGACAAGACCAGCTTGCCCACTGTTCTTCTGCCGCGCCAAACCCTGTCATTGAAATTGCCATATAAGTTTTTTTGTGTGAATGAAATATTTGAGAAGACTGTTAATCACAGATTGACAAAATGTCTTAATCCGGCTAATTTAAGGTTGAAACAAAATTTTCGTAAAAAGCCAAATGACATTGATCAAAACACTTTATAACATCCTGCTGCATTATGTTCGAATGCTTTTGGACTCTTCTTTCTACAAGTTTCCCAATGATTTACAAATCTTCCGTAAAGATTGTGAGACACTTGTTGAACGTTACAACGATTTGCTGAAAGAAATATCCTCCTACATGAAAGATCATAGTCGGCCAAATGAAGATGATCCGGAAAATTTAGAGCAAAACTTTATTTACCACGACACCGACTCCTTTTATCTCATCTCGATCAAGCAAGATTTGGCAATACTGACCGATGATTGTAAAAGATTGCTAAAAATAGGAAAACAAAATCCGGTCGAATCTCTGCTGAGTAAAGAGGACATCGAACAATATCTAAATCAGCTTCATGAACTTCGCAATTATTCCAGGCAGATTGAAACTGCCCTGCACGAATATGAAGAAAACATTATGAAGATTGAAGAAGAAATCTCAAATAATACTCTGTGCAATTAAACTGATCATCTGTCTGTACCTAAAATTTATTCTCAGCAATTATTTCTGATGGCTTCGTAAAAACTCTGAAACTCATTATTTATCATTTCGATTGTAGGAAAAAATATTAATGATATTAGTGCTTAACATAAAATAGATTTCTCGCTTCGCTCGAAATGACACGTATTTGTTACTTTTTCCTCAACCTTCATTCCTTTCTTTTTGAATTATTCTGATCATACTCAAGAAAGTTTTTCCAATTCATACGCACTCGCAGATTCCATAAACTTCTGGAAACGCGACAATACCTGCACAGGGTCTTCGAGCAGACCTTCAACCAACATTGAATTGTCGTAGAGTTGCTCGACAGAATCTTTGAGAAAAGGATGCTTTTTGTCCTTTTGCAGTATTTCTG